>CALXQG010000007.1 GCA_944390515.1 uncultured Clostridia bacterium | reverse complement strand
CAACCAAAAAGAAGATGGTCAAAAGCAAGAACACATTTAAAAAGATCAACATGGAAATTAGAAAACCAAAATTTAGTAGAATGTTCACATTGCCACGAGTTAATTAAACAACATACAGTATGTCCAACTTGTGGATATTATGATGGAAAAGAAGTAGTTGCTAAAAAAGCTGAATAATTAATAAAAATTTATAAGGTAGCAAATAGTGCTACTCTTTTTTATTACCTTTTTAACGAAATTTAAATTTATTTATTGATTTATTAGATTACGTATAGTACAATTGTCATATAAAAAAGATAGGATAAATTAAGAGGACAGAGCAAGTATGTCCAAAAATTGTCCACAAGGAGATAAAAATGAAGCAAAGAATAGATAAAATTAATTACTACTTAAATATAGCAGAGACTGTTGCACAAAGAAGTACCTGTCTTAGAAAAAAGTCAGGCACTGTAATAGTAAATAAAGATGAAATTGTTTCTACAGGATATAGTGGGGCACCAAGAGGAAGAGAAAATTGTATAGATTTGGGTTTTTGCTCAAAAAAGAAATTTTTTCCTGATGTTAGACATGCTGGATATGATGCATGTAGAAGTGTCCATGCCGAAATGAACGCAATTATTAGTAGTTCTAGAAAAGATATGATGGGAGGAACTTTATATTTAGTTCAATATAGGACAGATAGTGGGGAATATGAGGAAAATCCTGGATGCTGCCAAATGTGTAGAAAATTAATTATTAATTCTGGAATACAAAGAGTAATTGTTAGAGATACATCTGATATAGGATATAAAATTATAGAAGTTGATGAGTGGATAAAAAACGATGATTTATTAAACGGAAAGATAACATATTAAATTGAGGAGAAAATAAAAATGAGAGAAAAGATAAACAAAGCAATAGATTTCATAAAGAACAAAAGAGTTGCACATTACACTATAATTATAATATTAGGGTTGTTAATATCAATTCCGTTTTTATGGGTTCAGATAAGAACTAGTGATGATGGATGGTTACACATGCTTAGGCTAATAGGTATAGATAATGCAATGGAAAAGGGAAGTTTTCCATTTTTAGTGTCTCCATATTTTTGTAATAATTGGGGATACAGTATGACAGCATTTTATCCAACTATTGTTGCATATGTTCCATACATATTAAGCTTTTTTGCAGGCTCTTTTTTTGGAGGACTTAAAGTTTTTGGAGCATTAACGACTATACTTTCAGGAATATTTATGTATAACTTAGTTAATGAAGTTACAAAAAAGAAAGGTGTTTCATTACTTGCAGCAATAATTTATATGGGACTACCATATAAATTAGAAGATATATATAATAGATATGCAATAGGAGAGTTTACTTCTTTTGTATTTATACCGATAGTATTTCAAGGTTTATATAATTTGCTAAAAGGAGATCAGAAGAGACATTATTATATAGCTATTGGTGCAACAGGACTATTGTTATCTCATACAATTTCAACAGAATATACAGCCATTTTCTGCGTAGCATATATTTTAGTTAATATTAAAGACTGCTTAAAAGACGGAGTTTTGAAAAAAATTATCATAAATGCTGTATTTATAATATTAATGTCAGCATTGTTCTTAATACCAATGCTAGAATTCAAATCACAAGCTCAATATTCTATTTTTACACCAGAAGTAATAAAAACAAATGGAGATTATGCTTCTAAAAACACTATAGAATTATGGCAATTAATTAAAGATAAAGGTGAAGAAAATGGAGTTTCATTTATTGTAGGTATACCATTTATTGCTATGCTATTTTCAGGGGTATTAGTATTTAACAAAATAAAAGATAAAGAAAGAAAATTTTATATAACAAGCATTATTTTTGCTGCAATCTCAATATTTATGTGTACAAAATTTTTTCCATGGAAATATATGCCAAATATTTTGTGCACCCTTCAATATCCATGGAGAATGTTAGGATTTGCACTAATATTTTTAACTCCGATATGTGCAATAAACGTATATTATCTTGTGAAAGATATAAATAAAAAATGGTTAAAGGATACAATTTATGTAATAATTTTTATTATATTAATAATATTTACAGCTAAAGAACTATCAGCATATAAAGTGAAAGATACAACTATTGATGATAGATATGAACAAAATACAATAGAAAATCCTAAAATTAGTTATTTCTCAGTTTACAGAGATTATATGCCACTAAAAGCGCTTCTTGAGCAAAGAAAATATTTAGTTACAAGAGGTGATAATACCATGGTATTGTCTGGAGAAGCAACTATACAAAATGAGGTAAAGGATGCACTTCATATTGATATGGATATAAAAGATGTAACTAAAGATACAGAGTTAGAATTACCATTTTTGTATTATCCAGGATATAAAGTAATTTTAAAATATGATGACAAAGAAATAGAACTAGAAACTGTGGAATCAAAATATGGTTTTGTACAAGTTATTATTCCAGAAGATATAAAAGAGGGAAGAATTATTGTAGATTATACGGCTACTATACTCGATAAAATAGCATATATAATTTCTTTAGTAGCATTAATTGGATTTATAGTTTATATAGTTTTTTACAGAAAGAAATATAAAAATATACAAGAAATAGATAAAATAAAAGGATAGATTATGAAGAATAAGATAATTGATTATATAATTATATTAGTTTTTTCACTAATAGTATCTATACCATTAGCAAGCAAAGACCTAAATGTTTATACAGATGATGGAATACAGCATATTGCTAGACTAATGGGAACATATCAGACTATAACAGAGGGAGAATTCCCTCCTGTTATTATGTCAAATTTTTGCAATGGGTTTGGATATTCATGGAATATATTCTATAGTCCATTAACTGCATATATACCCATGATTTTTTGTATTTTTACAAATTCGTTTGAGCTAATTTTAAAATTATTTATACTACTTTGCTCCTTTTTAACAGGAATAGCAATGTATGAATTTACTAAAAGGGTAACAAAAAATAGATATGCCGGACTGCTTGCTTCTGCAATATACATTTTTGCTCCATATAGACTTACAGATATGTATATGAGAGTTGCAATAGCAGAACTTGCATCATTTATATTTTTACCAATTTTATTTCATGGACTATATAATATATTTAACTGTGAAGAAAAAAGTATTAGAAGAAGTTTGTTATTAACACTTGGAGCAGTAGGACTAATATTGACACATATAACCATTGCAATGTATGCAGCAATTTTTAGTTTTATATATTTAATTATAAATATAAAGAAATTGAAAGATAAAAAGGTTATAAAAATGCTTGTTATCAATATATGTTTAATTTTACTTTTGACAAGCTTTTATTTATTACCTTTACTAGAACATAAAATGGCTACAGACTATGAAGTTTTTAGGCCAGGACGAATGGAGAGAACAGAGGAATTAATACGAAATAAGGTTGATGTTATTGACTTAATAAAAACAAATGATCATGAATTGATATTAGAAATAGGCTTAGTTACCTTAATAGGTTTAGTTTTTACATTACTTACATACAATAAAATAGATAAAAAATACAATAAACTGTATTGGTTTTCATTTATAACTGGGATATGTTGCATAATAATTTCCTTAAGAATTTTTCCATTTGAAAAACTTCCAGCAATCCTTAAAATGATACAATTTACATTTAGACTTTTAGAATTCTCATCTTTCTTTTTAGCTTTTGTAGTAAGTGTAAATTATTCTTTAATAATTAAAAACTTTAGATTGAGAGATGTTTTTGTATTAAGTTTACTTGTAATACTTCTTGTGGTACCATTAAAGAAAAATCTAAATTATGAGAAAGAGTGGACAGAGGAAAGGTTATGGCCAGCAGTTAGTGTAACCAAAAATACTGGAAGAGTTCATGCAGGTTGTGCTACATTTGAATATTTGCCTAGTAAAGCATTTAATAACTTAGATTATATAGTTAATAGAGAAAACAAGGTATATGTTATCGAAGGAAATGCAAATATATCAGAGGAAAATAAAAATGGTACAAATTTTAAATTTAAGGTATCAAATGTAAGCGAAAATGCAGTGTTAGAATTACCATATATATATTATTTAGGATATCAAATAGAAATTGAAGAGAATAATGGAAATATTCAAAAATTAGATACATTTGAGTCAAATAATGGATTTGTAGCAATAAAAATACCAGACAATACTGTAAGTGTTCGTGTGAACTATACAGGAACAGTATTAATGAAGATAACTTATATTATATCTGGAATTACTTTTTTAGGAATATTAGTATATTTAGTATTAAAAACGTACAGTAATAGAAATAAGGAATAATAAATTAAAGTACATAAAATTAGAATAAAAATATGATGAAAAATGTTGTTTTTTGTAGAAAAATATAGTATTATTGTAATTGTATTCCGTGTAGCATATGTCAAAGGTAAAGTGACTTTGACAACCAAAAGTGTACAACACAAATACACTATGCAGAAAGGAGCTAGAATGTAATAATCAAAGCGATGTGAAGAGAAGAAAGGAGTAGTATATGGACTACTATTTAAGACATCATGGAGATGAAGAAGACTCGGATTATGAAGAAGTAGAGGATTCGGAATGTGAGTATTACAACCTGTGCTGAAAATGGATGATTCCAAGCTCCAATTTTGCCCCCTAGAATTAACATTCTGGGGGCTTTTATATTAAATAGTAGGAATTTCTTGCTATTTTTAACTTTTTATAGTAAAATAACTAATAGAGTTTTCTATTGAGAATAAAGCATAATTTAAGCAAAGGAGAGTGAAAAAATTGAGTAAACCAACAGTTGCTATAGTGGGAAGACCAAATGTTGGAAAATCCACTTTTTTTAATTATATAGTAGGAAAGAGAATATCAATAGTAGAAGATACTCCAGGAGTAACAAGAGACAGAGTATATGCTGAAACAAATTGGAGAGGAAGAAACTTTACTTTAGTTGATACTGGAGGTATTGAACCAGAATCAGATGATATTATTCTTTCTCAAATGAGAGAACAAGCAAATTTAGCAATATCTATGGCAGATGTAATTGTATTTGTAACAGATATTAAACAAGGAATTACTGCTGCTGATAGTGATATAGCTTTAATGTTAAAAAAATCTAAAAAACCTATAATTTTAGTATGCAATAAAGCAGATAATTATGGAAAACTACCTGATGAGATATATGAATTTTATAATTTAGGACTAGGAGAGCCACATAGGGTATCTGCCGTAAATGCAATTGGCATAGGAGATGTGCTTGATGCAATTTATGACGAACTTCCACCACAAGAAGAAGGAGAAGCAGATGACGAAGTTATAAAAGTAGCTATCATTGGTAAACCAAATGTTGGCAAATCTTCATTAGTTAATAAGATATTAGGAGAAAACAGAGTAATTGTAAGTAATATTGCAGGAACTACAAGAGATGCAATAGATTCTGAATTTGAAAATGAATTTGGAAAATATGTTTTTATAGATACAGCGGGAATTAGAAGAAAGAGCAAAGTTTCTGAAAATCTAGAAAAATATAGTGTTATGAGAAGTTTACTTGCAGTAGAAAGAGCAGATGTATGTTTGCTTATGATAGATGCAAATGAAGGAGTTACAGAGCAAGACACAAAAATAGCTGGTGAAGCTCATGAGGCAGGAAAAGGAATAATTATAGTTGTTAATAAATGGGACGAATATGAAAAAGAAAATGGAACTTTGGAAAAATATAAAAAAGAGGTATATAACAAATTATCATATTTATCATATGCACCAATAATATTTATTTCAGCAAAAACAGGACAAAGAGTAAATAAATTATTTGAAATGATAAATAGTGTTGCAAGTCAAAATTCATTAAGAGTATCTACATCTGTTTTAAATCAGGTTTTAAATGAAGCAATTGCAATTGTTCAGCCACCAACAGATAAAGGAAAAAGACTTCGCATATTCTATATGACACAAGCAAGTACAAAACCACCAACATTCGTTGTGTTTGTTAATAATAAAGATTTATTTCATTTTTCATATGAAAGATATTTGATAAACCAGATAAGAAAAGAGTTTAGCTTAGTTGGAACTCCAGTTAGAATGATAGTAAGAGAGAAAAGTGAAGATTAAGTCTTGCAATTAAATTTATAAAAATGTATAATACAAATGTAAAACAAATATAAATAAAAAAGGAGAAAAAATATGGTAGAATGTGTAGTAATAGCAGTAATTGCATATTTAATAGGAAGTGTAAATTTTTCAGTAATTTTAAGCAAAAAAATGGCAGGTTTTGATGTAAGAGAAAAGGGAAGTGGCAATGCAGGAACAACTAATATGTTAAGATCAGTTGGCAAAAAAGCTGCAGCGATTACATTAATATGTGATATCTTAAAAGGAGTAGTTGCTATATTAATAGCAATGCTTATAGGGAAAATAGTACAAGGTTCAAATTCAGCATTGCTTGTTCAAATTGCAGGAATTGCAGTAATACTTGGACATGCATTTCCAATTTTCTTTAAATTTAAAGGAGGAAAAGGTGTTGCAACATCTTTAGGTGTCCTTATAATGTCTAACTGGCAGATTGGTCTAATTTGTTTAGTGTTTGCATTAATATTAATGGCATTAACGCAAATGGTTTCTGTAGGTTCAATTGCAGCAGCAATACTATATCCAGTTCTTACTTTATTCATACCACAAAATTATATAGTTCCAGGAAATTATTTAATATATAGTATAATTTTAGCTATACTTGTAGTATTTAATCATAGAGAAAACGTAAAAAGATTATTAAGTGGTACTGAAAACAGAATCAGTTTTAAAGGAACAAAATAAACTTTTGGGGAGGAGAACGATTTTTAATATGAAAAATATAGCTATAATTGGGAGCGGGAGTTGGGGAGTTGCACTTGCAATTCATTCAGCTAAAATGGGTCACAAAGTAAAACTATGGTCTTTCATGGAAGATGAAAAAGAATTAATAAACACAGAGCATAAGTGTAAATTCTTACCAAATGTTATAATACCAGAAAGCGTTATTTGTACTACAGATATAAAAGAAGCTGTAGAAGGAAGTGACATGATACTTCATGTTACACCATCAAAATTTACAAGAGATACTGTAAAAAAATACAAAGAATATGTAAATGAACAGCCAATAATCTTATGTTCTAAAGGATTTGAAGCAGATACACTATATACTCTAAATGAAGTTGTTAAAGAAGAATTGCCAAATGCAAAAATAGGAGTGTTCACAGGACCAAGTCATGCAGAAGAAGTATCAGTTGGAATACCAACTGCTATAGTTATAGCTTCAGATACTTTAGAAGTACAATATTTAGTTCAAGACACATTTATGAATGAAAATATGAGAATATATACAAGCTCAGATGTAAAAGGAGCAGAACTTGGTGGAGCATTAAAAAATATAATAGCTTTTTGTGCAGGAATAGTAGCTGAATTAGATATGGGAGATAATACTTTTGCAGCTTTATTGACAAGAGGATTAACAGAAATATCTCGTTTGGGAGTAGCAATGGGAGGAAATCAAAATACTTTTTATGGACTTTCTGGTCTTGGAGACTTGATTGTTACATGTTTAAGTGAACATAGTAGAAATAGAAGAGCAGGAAGATGTATAGGTAGAGGCTTGAGTATAGAAGAAACAAGAAAAGAAGTTGGAATGACGATTGAAAGCATAGATAATATTGAAGTTGCATATAAACTTGCAAAAAAATATAATATCGAAATGCCAATAGTAAATACTGTATATAATGTATTATATAATGGATTAAAACCTAAAGAAGCAGTAATTCAGCTAATGACACGTGAGAAAAAGTGTGAATAAAAAGATTTTACATTTACCATGGAAATCTTTCATAAATATATCTTATTATTTTATCTGCATTTTCATCAGTTACATTTATAAATAGTCCTTCATCAAGGCTAATCCACATATTAATTGAATATTTATCATTATTATCAATAAAAGTGCCTATAATCTCTGTTAGCTCAACAGGATTTTGGTACTTTTTTTCCCATTCTAACAGATTTATATGTGAATTATCATTATTAAAAAAAACAGATAAAAATTTATTAATTTCATCTTTTTCAGAACTGTATAATCTTACGATTGCATTCATAGAATAATATTCCTTTCATTTGATACATTTTGTGTCATTATTTATTATTAGTCATAAAAAAATAAAAATACTAGAGAATAAAAGGAAATTTTTTGGCAATAATAAATAAAAATGAAAAATATTTGGAGGAAATAGGAAATGAAAAAATATATTATTACAATAATAATACTTTTTTCTTTAATAATATTATCTATTGGTGGGTATTTTATATATTCTAATGCAAAAACAAACGAGGGAAGCAAAGTTGATACTTTAAGGCAAAAAGCTATGTCAGAATTACAATATTTGAGTTCTAACATAATTTTAATGATGAACGAGATAAACAATATTTCATACGAAAATTATAAAATTATTAATGAAGAAATAGATAGTGGAAGTGCTGAACAAAATAGTTCAGAGGGAGCAGAAAAACAAGAACAAAGTGAAGAAAATAGTAAAAGCACTGAAAGTGAAAGTTCAGCAGGGAATGGAAATAATTCAAGTACAATAAAAAGTAGTAAAATCGAATCCAATAGTATTTTGGAAAATACAAACAATGAAGTTGACTGGGATTCTCTAAAAAGTGATATAGAAATAATGTATTCTGCATGGACTACTGTTTTAATGGACCTAACAAGCCTGAATGTTAATAAAGATAATTTGCTAAAATATAATGATAAATTAGATGCAATAGTAGTAGACATAGATAAAAAGGATAAGCAATCAACTTTATTAAATATGGCAGATTTATATAGTTTAATAGCATCATTTGCAAAAGAAGCAATAAACGATAATAATGAAATTACTTTATTTAAAGTGAAATGTAATGTGCTTTATTCATATGCATATTTAGAAAGCGAAAATTGGGAAAAAGTTAAAGAATATGTAAATAATGCTAAAACAGATTTTAATAATATAGTAAATAATCAAGTAAATAATATTTATCAAATTGATATAGTTAACAAATCATATATATTAATAAATGAAATTGAAAAAGATATTTCTAACAAAAGTAAGAAAACATTTTATATAAATTATGAAATATTAATTCAGGAATTAGAAAATTTATAAAGAGTTATGAAATTTATTAATATTAGACAAAATTAGGTGTTAGAAATATGTTTTTTTCTAACACCTAATCAATTTCCAATTTATAATGAAGGACCTTCTAAATCTTTTTTATCATTAAATGAATGCTCTCTTAAATATTTTAAAATATCATTTCTACTTATTTCCATAGAAGAACCAGATGAACTAAAAATCCTATTACTTATAGATTTTAGTTTAGCAGCGTAAGCATCTACAGCATTTAAATCTTCTCCCTCTCTAACTTGTCTTAAAACTCTAACATAATTCATAAAATCTCCTAATTCCTGTAGAATGACATTATCTATTTTTAATCTATCAATCATAGCAATACCAAACTTTGGAGAAACATATGAAACTGACATTTTATATTTTTTTACTTCTTCAGAATCATCTGGATTAGGAATTTTAATTCCTTTTATTTCTTTACCTTCCATTCTAGTATGTGCCGAGTGACCAGTATTGCCGTCAATATATTGACTTTTTGATTGTAATTGAAACTCTATATTACCGTAAGGAGTTGATAAATGAATGAAATTTGCAACATAGCCGCTTTCAGTTCTCTTTTCCTCAAAATCAATCAATTGTACACCGAATTTTTCAAGTAAATCTGAATTAGAAAAAAGTGAATTTACTTGTATGGTTAGAACTGCTAAATCTAATTTATCATGAATTCTTGAATAAAAAGAATCCAATAATCTTATAAAACCTACGTTGAAACCTTCTGTTGGATAGTCGGTTTCATCTACTAAAATATCTTCATCAGGCATAGTTTCTTCAATAAAGTTTAATACTTTTCTAAAAGATTCTTTTTGTTCTGTATATTTTTCTATTACAGATGTTGCTTCAGGAGGAAGAACAGAAATTAACCTATCTAAAATTTGGATACATCGTTCATAATATTCTTTTTTAGTTACTTCATACAAAAAATTAGGTTTAGATGGATTGTCAGTATTAATAAGTCTTGTTGCAAAATTCTTCATTTCAGAAGCAAAATACTGATTCTCTTTTTCTTCTGCGATAAGTCTTTCTATTTCTGGATCTTTATAATAAAAAGATTCTGATCTACCAGTTAAGATAAAATTCATTGCAAACACATCAACAATAGGACTTATATCAAAATCATATTCATCTGAAGAAGAAGGAATATGTTTTTCATCATTATTAATGTATTTAATAATTTTATGAATTAAAGACCTTTTAGATTTTAATCTATAAGTACATTCTACACTATAACCATGTCCGCCAAAATAACTCGTTATGTTCTCTTTCACTATAATCACCAAAATATTCATTATATTCTAGCATCATAGCAGCTACAAGATGACGAAAATATTCCTTGGCTTCAGGAGAATTAAACTTGTTATTATATTCAGCAATTTTTCTATCAAATAATTGCTTATTTTTTTCATTCATTCTTTTTAATGCTTCTCCAACATCTACATCAAATCTAACACTTTCTTGTAAGTCCATTTATTTGCTCCTTTTTTTAAAATTTATTATATTATACCATATTTAGAAAAACTATACAATTGACGAATGTAAATTTTTGTAGTAAAATAAACTATGAGTAAATTAAATAGTCGCGTATAGCAAGGTCGAAAGACAGCGTACGAGGAAAGTCCGGGCTCCATAGAGCAATGATGCTGGATAACGTCCAGTGAGGGTGACCTTAAGGAAAGTGCAACAGAAAATAACCGCCATTTATGGTAAGGGTGAAAAGGTGAGGCAAGAGCTTACCGCCAATATGGTGACATATTGGGTCAATGTAAACCCCATCTGGAGCAACACCGAGACTAGAAGGTTAATGGCTGCTCGTCAGTCTTCTTAATTTGGTGGCTTGATGCACATAGTAATATGTGTACTAGATAGATGACTATTCAAGACAGAACCCGGCTTACAGATTTACTCTTTTTTATTTTTTAATATTTCTTAACTTAACAATTTGATTATTCCAAGAAAAATTAATATAACTCCAGAGCTAATATTCCATATATTATTTGGAATATTAGTTTTTTTATTTATTCTATTTCCAAAATATTTACCAAGACATAAGAATATAATTTGAAAAATACTTGTTAATATAGTAAATATAATGGGACTAACTCCTATTGTAGCACTTCCAAATCCAATACTTGTTGCATCTAAAGAAAGAGCAATACCTAGAAATATAGCTTCTTTTAGGTCAATTATATTTGACTTATCAATATCCGAATTAATAGGATTTTTAATTATACTTATAGTAATTCCAAGAAACTTTATAAAAAAGCTATATTCCTTGTTAGAAGAATTATGAGTTTTTTTCTTTTTGAAAATAGCACCAAATATAATAAAAATTCCTATAAATAACAAAATAAGTGAACCGATTATTTCTACTAAATTAGGAGAAATAAGTTCAGTCAAAGCATTTCCAAAAAAAGTAGATATTCCAGTAATACAAACACTTAATAAGAATAATATAAATAAAATATATATAGAAATTTTAGTCTTTTTTATACCATATGTAATACCAACTCCAAAAGAATCGATACTAGCAGAAATGGATAATACTAAAGCATTTAAAAGCATCATACACACCTCTATTTACATAATATGATACAAAAAAATAATAGTGAAAAAATTTTTCGACATATTGTAACAATTCTCTTTATTTTTTGAAATTATATGGTATAATAAAAACAAATTTTAGCTTAATTCAATAAATGGTAAAGGAGGATAATTTTATGAATAGACAACGGGGCAGGCAGAGTGCTAACAGCTGTAGCATTTGTAATAATAATTGTTACTGTTATTATAGCTGTTATAATAGGAATTTATGGAAGGCATTATTTCAAATTAAGTACTCAAATTAATGGTGTAGATTGTTCTTTCTTAACAATTGATAGTGCTAGAAAAAAATTGGAAAAAAGCGTAAATAGTACAGAAATAAAATTAAAATTTGCAGATGGGAAAGAATATACCTGTCTGGGAGCATATTTTGATATAGAACTTACAAACAAAAATGCATTAAAAGATGCATTAAATAGTCAAAATTCAGATACAGAAACAGGTCAAAACATTACATTAAATAATTTATATTCTGTAAATGAAGAAAAAGTCAAGAAATATTTAAGTTCACTTTCAGTTTTTAATACTGAAAATATGAAAGCACCTCAAAATGCATATTTAAAATATAACTCCAAAGGATATATGGAAATACAACCAGAAGTGTATGGTAATGAAATAAACCTAGATACAGCATGTAATTATATGATTGATGCATTGAAAAGAGGAGAAACAGTAATTGATTTTACAACAATTATGAATATAACTCCAAAAATATTAGAAAGTGATAGTAAATTAAAAGAAGAACAAGAGTCAATTAATACAGCTCTAAAAACCAAAGTAGAATATAAGCTAAAGAGTGGAGAAACATATACTCTAAATGCAGATATTATAAAAGATTGGGTAGTTCAAGATAAAGATGGATATTATAGTCTGGATTTAGATAATAATATACCTAAATTTGTTGAAAAACTTAAAGAAAAAGCAGAATATTTACTAACATCTACAGAATTTAATGCAACAGGAATAGGTAAAATTAAAGTTCCTTTTGGAAGAAAAACATATGCGACAATAAATACTGATGAGGAGATAAAAAGATTAAAAGAACAAATTGTTACAGGTAAAAGCTATAATGTTGAGCCAATATATAACGCTCTTCCAAATTACAAAGACATAAATACATATGTTGAGGTTGATTTATCAAGACAAAGAGTGTGGTTGTATGTTAATGGAAAATGCATTCTAAACACTGCTTGCGTAACTGGTAATGTTTCAAAAGGTTACGGAACACCATCAGGAATATACTACCTAACATACAAAACAACAGATACATATCTTGAAGGATATAATAGTGATGGAAGCAAATATAAATCTCCAGTAAAATACTGGATGCCATTTAATGGAGGTATTGGATTTCATGATGCAACATGGAGAGGAAGTTTTGGAGGAAATATCTACATGACGAATGGATCACATGGTTGTGTTAATTTACCAATATCTTCAGCTAAAACACTTTACCAGAATATAAATTCTTCAATGCCTATTATACTATATAACTCATGATTATAAACTAAAATGGCGCGAAAAGGCCTGTCCCCAAAACGACATTTTGAAAGGAATAAATTATGAAAAAGAGAACAGAAACAAGAAAAATAATGGTTGGTAACATACAAATAGGAGGACAAAACAGAGTTGTTATTCAATCTATGTGCAATACAAAGACAAAAGATATTGTATCTACAGTAAATCAAATTTTAGAGTTAGAAAATGCTGGATGTGAAATCATTAGAGTTGCTTGCCTAGATTTAGAAGATGCAAAAGCAATAAAAGAAATAAAGAGACTTATACATATTCCAATAGTTGCAGATATACATTTTGATTATAAAATAGCATTAGAGGCAATCAAATCAGGAGTAGACAAAGTACGAATTAATCCTGGAAATATAGGAAGTGAAGACAAAGTAAGAGCTGTTGTTGAAGCTTGTAAAGAAAGAAATATACCAATCAGAATAGGCGTAAATGCAGGCTCTCTAGAAAAAGATTTATTAGAAAAATATGGTGGAAAGCCAACAGCCAAAGCTATGGTAGAAAGTGCTAAAAGACATATTGATATATTAGAAAAATTAAATTTTTTTGATATTTGTTTATCTTTAAAAGCATCTGATTTGGATTTATGTATTTCAGCCTATGAAGAAGCTGCTAAAACATTTGACTATCCATTACATATAGGAATTACAGAAGCAGGTACAGAATTTAGTGGAACAATTAAATCTAGTATTGGACTTGGAGTTTTACTAAGAGAAGGTATAGGAGACACACTAAGAGTTTCTTTATGTGATGACCCTGTAAAAGAAATAAAAGTAGGAAAAGAAATTTTAAAGGATTGCAATTTATATAATAAATCTCCTAAATTAGTTTCTTGTCCAACATGTGGAAGAACGCAAATAAATTTAATTCCAATAGCTAAAGAAATTGAAGATTTTTTACAAGAAATAGAAGCAGATATTACTGTAGCAGTTATGGGATGTGCTGTTAATGGACCAGGAGAAGCTAGAAATGCAGATATCGGAATAGCAGGAGGAATTAAAGAAGGAGTATTATTTAAAAAAGGAGAGATTATTAAAAAAATTCCTCAAGATGAAATAATACAGGTTTTAGAAAGGGAAATAATTGAAATGATAAAACAATAAATTATTTTCCAACATGGAGGAAAATATAGAATGAATTTTAAAGAAGAATTGAAAGAATATCAAGAAATAATAAACTTAGAATTAGAAAAACATATAAGAAAAGAACAATGTTTAGAGAAAGTTTTAAATGAATCTGTTGAATATAGTCTAATGGCAGGAGGAAAGAGGTTAAGACCTATATTAGTTTTAGCAACATATTCATTATTTAAAAAAAACATAAAAAAGTGCATTCCATATGCAGTTGCAATAGAAATGGTTCATAACTTTTCTTTAATACATGATGATTTACCAGGAATTGATAATGATAACTTTAGACATGGAAAACCAACAAACCATAAGAAATTTAACGAGGCAACCGCTATTCTAGCAGGAGATAGCTTATTAAATAATGCATATATGGTAATTGGAAAAGACTTAAAAGAAACTAGTCCAGAAAATGAAATAAAAAAGAAAATAGAAATTTTAGATGAATTTTCATCTGCTGTTGATAAGATGATTCTAGGAGAATACATTGATACAGAATATGAAGGCAAGGAAGTTCTAAAAGAACATTTAGAATATATGGATAAAAATAAAACAGGAGCCTTAATACGATTATCTGTTAGAATGGGTGCTATTTTAGCTGATGCAGATAAAAATGATTTAGAATTATTAACTAATTATGCTGAAAAAATAGGTTTAGCGTTCCAAATAAAAGATGATATCTTGTCAGAAGAAGGAGACGAAAAGATATTAGGAAAACCTGTTGGAAATGATAAAGAATTAGAAAAATGTACATATGTTTCAAAATATGGATTAGATGGCTCAAAGGAAAAATTAAATATTCTAATAGATGATGCACTGAAATCATTACAAAAGTATGGAGAAAAAGCAGAATTTTTAAGAGATTTAGCAATATACATAAAAGAAAGAGAAAAATAGTGGGATTTTGAACGATTAGTCGTTTTTATAGGAATACAAGCACATATGTAGAATAGTATATATGTGATTTATTAATGCAAAAAATATACATTAGAAAAAATTAGGAGGAAATACAATGATTAAACAAGTTATGGAAATTACAGATTTAAAAGATATGTTAAACAAAACAGGAAAAATATATGGTGATAAGCCAGGATACAAAATAAAAATAGGAGATGGAGAATATAAAGTATATACACATAAAGAAATAAGAGACATGATAAATTATCTTGGTACAGCCTTAATTAGTATGGGGCTAAAAGACAAAAGAATAGCTGTTATAGGTGAAAATAGATATGAATGGGAACTTGCATATTTATCAGTTGCATGTGGAACAGGAATAATTGTTCCAATAGATAAATCTCTACCAGAAAATGAACTAGAAGAGCTAATAGAGAGATCAGAGGTAGAAGCCATATTCTATTCTAAAAAATATGAAGAAGCTATAGAAAAAATAAAGTATAGTGAAAATAATAAATTAAAACATTTAATTTCAATGGATAGAGATACTAATATTGAAGGAATCTATTCACAAAAGGAATTAATAGAAACTGGGAGAAAACTTGTACAAGCTGGAAATATGGAATTTATAGATGCTAAAATAGACCCAGAAAAAATGAATATAATGCTGTTTACTTCAGGAACAACATCAAAATCAAAAGTAGTTGCTTTATCACATAGAAATCTAGTATCTAATTTAATGGATTTTGCATCTGTTTTAGATGTAGATTCAAATGATAGAATATTATCATTTTTACCATTGCACCATGTTTTTGAGTGCACGGTAGGAATGTTGTTTTCTCTATACATAGGGGCAGAAAGAGCATTCTGCGAAGGAATTCGCCATATTGTACAAAACTTAAATGAATATAAAACAACATTTGCATCATTTGTTCCAGCAATTTATGAAAGTATGTATAAAAACATTCTAAAAGGATTAGAAAAAGAAGGAAAATTAGAAATTGTAAAAAAACTAATGGAAGAAAACAAAGATAAAACAATGGCAGAAAAAAAGGAAATTTTCAAAGATATACATAATATTTTTGGAGGAGAAATTAGACTTTTTGTTAGTGGTGCAGCAGCATTGGACAAAGAAGTAGAAGAAACTTTTAGAGCATGGGGAATAAATTTATGCCAAGGGTATGGATTAACAGAAACATCTCCTGTAATTGGAGTAGAAACAAATGACAACTATAGAGTAGGCTCAATTGGAAAAGCATTACCACATATAGAGGCAAAAATAGAAGATGCTAATGAAGAAGGAATGGGAGAATTAGTAGTAAAAGGACCTAATATTATGATTGAATACTATAATGATGAAAAAGCCACAAAAGAGGTTCTAAAAGATGGATGGTTCTATACAGGAGATTTGGCAAAAATTGATGAAGATGGTTACATATTTATTTGTGGAAGAAAGAAAAGTGTTATAGTATTAAAAAATGGAAAAAATATTTTTCCAGAGGAGATGGAAAATTTAGTTAACAAAATCGAAGGAGTAAAAGAATCATTTGTTTTTGGAAAACAACAATCAGAAGATAAAGAAGATATGAAGGTTAATGTAAAAATTATATATGATAGAGATATTATGAAAGAAGCATATAAAGCAGAAACAGAAGAAGAAATAAGAAAAGTATTAGCTGACAAAATTAAAGATATCAATAAAATAATGCCAAAATATAAGG
This sequence comes from uncultured Clostridia bacterium, assembly GCA_944390515.1. Taxonomy (GTDB): domain Bacteria; phylum Bacillota; class Clostridia; order TANB77; family CAG-508; genus CALXVA01. The sequence goes on along the minus strand of CALXQG010000007.1, from coordinate 12,437 downwards.
CAATAAGAGGTATTATAATTTCTGAAGAACCTCTAATAAAAACTACTACAAATAAAATTAAAAGACAAGCAAATTTAGAAGCAATGAAATAGAAAAGTATAAAGGAAGGTAATGAAAAGTGAAAGAATACTTTTTTACATCTGAAAGTGTTACAGAAGGACATCCAGATAAATTAGCAGATTTAATATCTGACAGTATATTGGATGAATGTTTAAAACAAGATAAGAATTCAAGAGTTGCAGTAGAAACTTTTGTGTCTGGAAATGAAGCAACAATAGCAGGTCAAATTACTTCATTAGCAAAAATAAATATTGATGAAATAGCAAGGAATACAATAAAACAAATAGGGTATGATGATTGTAATATAGATATGGATTATAGAACTTGTAAAATTAATGTAAATATTACAAGGCAAAGTCCAGATATCGCAATGGGAGTAGATATTGGAGGAGCAGGAGACCAAGGAATAATGTTTGGATATGCTTCAGACGAAACAGAAAACTATATGCCATATGCTATAGACATGGCACATAAGTTATCACAAAGGCTTGCTTCTGTAAGAAAGCAAAATATCATACCATATTTAAGACCGGATGGAAAAACACAAGTCACAGTAGAATATGAAGAAAATAAACCAAAAAGAATAGAAGCAATATTGATATCTGCTCAACATAATGCAGACATAGAACAAGAAGTACTAAAACAAGACATACTAGAAAATGTTATAAAAAAAATTGTTCCACAAAATATGATGGATAATAATACAAAAATATATATAAATCCAACAGGAAGATTTGTAATTGGCGGGCCTTTAGGAGATACAGGCCTTACAGGTAGAAAAATAATTGTAGACACATATGGTGGTTATGCAAGACATGGTGGAGGAGCTTTTTCAGGAAAAGATGCTAGTAAAGTAGATAGATCAGCTGCATATATGCTTAGACATATAGCAAAAAACATTGTAGCAAACGGATATGCAAATAAATGCGAATTACAGATATCATATGCTATCGGAATGAAAGAACCCTTATCGATTTATATAAACACATTTGGAACAGGTAAAAAATCAGATGAAGACTTAGTAAAACTAATAAAAGAAAAGTTTGATTTAACTCCAAATGGAATTATAGAATATTTAGGATTAAGAGAGCCAATATTTACAAAAACTACAAATTATGGTCACTTTGGAAAAGATGGACTACCTTGGGAGAAAATAATCGACTTTTAAAATTTTTGTGTATTTTTTGATTTTTGTAGTAAACTAAGCAAATAAGATATATAAAGTAAAAAAGGAGAAATGAAATTATGAATGATATGAGTATTTCGAAAGATATAATATGGATTGGAGCTAGTGACAATAATCAGAAAATATTTGAAAGCCAATATTCTTTAAAAAATGGAATGAGTTACAATTCATATATTATTAAAGATGATAAAACTGTTTTATTAGATACAATTGATGAAAGCGTTACAAGCATATGGGAATATAAATTAAATGAAGAACTAAAAGATAAGGAGCCAGATTACTTAATAATTTCGCATATGGAACCAGACCATGCATATAATATTGGAAAAATTGCAAAAAAGTATCCAAATATGAAAGTAGTAGGAAATCAATTCACATTTAATATATTATCAAATTTTTTTGATATAGACATAGCAGAAAGAAAAGTTATTGTAAAAGAGGGAGATGTTTTAGATATTGGAAAACATAAATTGCAGTTTTTTATGGCTCCAATGGTTCATTGGCCAGAGGTTATGGTAACATATGAACAAACAGAAAAAATACTATTTTCTGCAGATGCATTTGGAAAATTTGGTTCACTTGACGTTGAAGATGATTGGATTACGGAGGCAAGACGCTATTATATAGGAATAGTTGGAAAATATGGTATGCAAGTACAAGCTTTGTTAAATAAGGCTTCAACACTTGATATAAAAACAATTTGTCCATTACATGGACCTATATTAAAAGAAAACCTAAATTATTATATAGAAAAATATGACACTTGGAGTAGTTACAAGCCAGAAGAAGATGGAGTATATATAGTATGTAGCTCTATATATGGAAACACATTAGAAGCTGCAAATAAAATGATGACATTAATTAAAGCAAGTGGTCAAGAAAATGTTGTATTATGTGATTTGACAAAAGCTGATTGGGCAGAAGCTGTAGCTAATGCATTTAGGTTTTCAAAACTTGTATTGGCATCATCAAGCTATAATGCAGGACTATTTCCACCAATGGAACATTTCTTAGGAAGATTAAAAGAAAGAAACTATAAAAATAGAGTTGTGGGACTAATTGAAAATGGTTCATGGGCGCCATCAGCAGGAAGGTGCATGAAAAGTACATTAGAAGAAATGAAAGATATTACAATAATTGAACCTGTTATAACTATAAAATCTAAAATGAAAGAAGATAATATTCTGCAAATGGAGGAACTTGTAAAAGAATTATTAAAGTAAAATATTAATAGTAAGAAAAAAATAATCACCTATTTTTAAGGTGATTATTTTTGAGGTTCCTTTAAAATTGTATAATCTCCATAATCAAATTCTATATAACCTCGGCTTAATATTTCATCTATTATAAATTGGTATGAATCAGATACTATGAAAATAGCATTTTTATCTAAAACTTCTTTAAGTTCATCATAATAATATATAAAATGATAATTTCCAACTTTTGTTGTATTTGTTATCTATTTCATCTTCATTGGATTTATTTCCATTTTTGTCATTTATATATTTTTTTATCAATGAATACCCTAAAATTATTATTAATAAAATAATAGAAATAATATCAACAATTGTTAGTTTCATTTTTGCCTCCTATAAAATTTTTAAAAATTATATCATAACAAAATAAAAATTGGAAAAAAATAAAAAAATATTTTTTAAAAAATATCTAGGAAATAAATATCTTGACTTTTATTATAAATAAGCAGTTTTACTGATAAAATTTGACATAGTTTGACACAAAAATTAAATTGTGATATATTTAATTAACTGAAAAAATATTGCAAATAAATATAGTAAAAAAGGAGAAATATATGAAGGTTGTATTTATTTCTAATTTTTTAACACACCATCAAGTACCTTTTTGTATTGAAATGCAAAAAAGACTAGGAGATGATTTTAAGTTTATTTCAACTGTAAAAATATTTGATTGGAGACTAAAATTAGGTTTTAAAGATTTAGATGCTAAGTATGATTTTGTTATAAAAGCATATGAAAATGAAACCTTAAAAGAAAAAGCTAAAGAATTAGCATTAAATAGTGATGTAGTAATAATAGGCTCAACTACAGATGAATTAATTGAAGAAAGATTAAAAAAAGATAAAATAACTTTTAGATACAGAGCAAGAATTTTCATTTTTCCAAATGGCTTTTTTAAAACTATACTCAACAAGGAAAATTTAAAACTTTTTTATAATAGACACATAAAATTTAGAAAAAATAAAAATTTATATCTATTATGTGCTAACGCCTATGGACCTAAAGATTTTAATTTTTTAAAATTATATAAAAATAAAATATATAAATGGGGATATTTTTTAGAGAGTACTAAATATAATATTGAAGACTTAATAGATAAAAAAGAAAAAAATAGCAAAGTACAAATATTATGGGCTGCGAGATTTATTAAATGGAAACATCCAGAAATAGTTTTAAAATTAGCAAAGAATTTAAAAAAAGATAATTATAAATTTCATATAAAAATGTTAGGAACAGGTGTATTAGAAGAAAAGATAAGAAAAAAAATAAGAAAATTAAAATTAGAAGATGTTATTGAAGTTGTTGGACAGGTACCAAGTGATAAAGTTAAATATTATATGGAAAATGCTAATATATTTATAGGAACGAGCGATAGTCAAGAAGGTTGGGGAGTAGTTATAAATGAAGCAATGAATGCAGGATGTGCCATTGTAGCAAATAAAAAAATGGGGTCAGTTCCTTTATTAATAAAAGATAATTGGAACGGATTTATGTATAGTACATATAGTGATTTAGAAAACAAAATAAAATTGTTAATACTAGACAAATCAAAAAGACAAAAATTCGGGATAAATGCATATAAATATATTACAACATATTGGGAAAGTGGCATAGCTGCTCAAAATTTATTAAATTTATTTGAATCAATTCTATATAAAAAAGATTTTAATGTGAAAGACGGTCCAGCAAGTAAAGCGTGAAAGGAGACTTTTATGGAAAATATAAGATTTAGTATTATTATACCAGCTTTTAATGTAGAAAAATATATTAATACGGCTATAGATAGTGTATTAAATCAAGATTTTAAAAATTTTGAATTAATAGTGGTGGATGATGCTTCTATAGATAATACTGTAAAACAAATAAATAAATATCAAAAAGATTATGATAATGTAAAAATAATATGTAATAAAACTAATAAAGCATCAGGAGGTGCAAGAAATATAGGATTAGATATAGCAAGAGGAGAATATATAATCTTTCTTGATGCAGATGATTATTTATATGAAAATAATGTGTTATCAAAAATTGATAATTTAATAGGAAACAAAAGAGTGGATGTAATTTATATGGGATTCAAGATTGGTGGCAATAGAGATGAATTTGTAATTCCAACAGAGGAAACCTGTACAAGAGAATATAAGGCAGGAAAAGATATTTATCCAAATGTTTGGAGCAAATGTTGGAATTTGGAGTTCCTCAATAAGAATAATATTAGATTTGTTGAAAATAGATATTATGAAGATGTGCTTTTTGTTTATAAAGCAATTATGAAAGTAGAAAAATATATGATAGCAGACTTTCCTGTCCATTATTATATAAGTGGAAGAAAAAACAGCATGACAACAACTTTAAATTTAAAAAATATATATGATACTGTGGATAATATAAAAGATATGTTAGAAATAAAAATGAATGATAACACAAAAGAAATAAATTTAAGAATAAAAAAGGAAATAGATATGTGTAAAAAAAGATTAGAAGATATATATGATTCTATAGATAATAAACTTAATTAGAGGATAGAGAAATTCACCATCAAAAACTTGCGGTAATATTGTTTCAAAAGCAATAGAAATTGCCAATAGAAGTACTGAAAAATAGGTAGTAATAAAAGAATAATTAAAAAGATTATAAAAAATTTAAACTTTTTTATAATCTTTTTTATCTAATATAATATAAAGTAAAAAAAGAAAGGGATAAATAGATGAAAAAGAAGAAAAAAATAAGAAAAAATAGAGTAATTTCAACAGTTATACCATTAGTTATCATAATTTTTTTGGGTGGAATTATAGGAAATAAAATGGCAAGTAAGAATAAAAAACAAGATAATGTTTTGAATAATTTTAACAATGAGGAAAAGATAGATAATACAAATAAAAATAGCATTATACCTCAGAATACTGATGTGGATAATAACAAAGTAATGGAAAACAATATATTGAATATTGAAAATGAAAAAAAGGAAGACTCTGAAGTTAAAAATGTAGTAAATACTTCTAATGAAAAAAAGGAAAATAGTAGTGTGAAATTTGATGAGACAATTGCATTTATTGGAGATTCTAGAACACAAGGATTTATTATGTATAATGGTTTAAAAGATGTTCAAGACTATTCATATATTGGATTAACGGTTGATACTGCAATATCTAAAAAGTTTGTAAAAACCAATAGTGGAGAAAAAATAACCTTACTTCAAGATATGAAAGAAAGAAATATAGAAAAGGTGTATATAATGCTTGGAGTAAATGAATTGGGATGGTCATATCCACAAGTTTTTAAATCAAAATATAAAGAACTAATCCATAAAATTAGAGAAGTAAATAACAAATGTGAAATATATGTACAGTCAATAATACCCGTTACAAAATCAAGAGATAAGTCAGAAAAATATTTTAATAATATAAGAATAAAACAGTATAATCAATTAATAAAAGAAGTTGCAAAAGAAGAAAATGTAAAATATTTAGATGTGCAGTCAGTACTAGTTAATAGTGAAGGATATTTACCAGAAGAAACAAGTCCAGATGGAATACATATAGGAAAAAGTTATTGCGAAAAATGGCTAGATTATTTGAAGAATAATTTTTGAAACTGTATTGATATTAATAGTATTTTTAGATAGAATATGAAAAAAGGAAAGAGATGATTTATAAAAATGAATAAAAAGGTTTTAATAATTGTTTTTTTAATTATTATATTAATAGTAGTAATAGGAGTAACATTTTTTATTAGTAAAGATGAAAATATACAAATAAATATAGATGAATTAGCAGATAAAATTGCAAAAAGTGGAGCCTTTGAAGATGAATTAATCAAAGCTGATTCAGATATATTAATAAAAGACTATAACTTCACGAATGAAGAAATAAAAGAATTAGTGTCATATCAAGGAAGCGGAGCAACAAGTGAAGAAATAGTTGTCTTACAAGTAAATGATAAAAATAATTTAAATAGTGTCAAAGAAAAAATAAATACAAGAATGGATGAAAGAAAAGAAGCTTTTGCAAACTATTTGCCAAAAGAAGTATTTAAAATAGAAAATAATATATTAAAAATTAAAGGAAACTATGTAATACTATGCATATCCAATGACGCGAAGAAAGTAAGTGATGTAATAAATAATTATATAAAGGAATGAGAAAGAAATGTCATATGTAGCTCGTGAAATACTTATAGAATATATAAAGGAAAATCAAGAAAGATTATACAAAATAGCATATACATATACTAGAAATCAAGATTTAGCATTAGATATAGTACAAGAAGCGGTTACAAAAGCTTTGGAAAATATACATAAATTAAGACAAGAAGAATTCGTAAAAACATGGTTTTACAGAATTCTTATAAACGAGGCTTTGCAAACTGTAAAAAAGAATAGGAAATTTATAGAATATGAATTATTTGAAAATAAAGAATACATTCACGATAATGAAGATAAAATAGTTGAAAATATAGATATATACAATAGAATAGAAAAATTGAATGATAAACTAAAGACAGTTATAATATTAAGGTTTTTTGAAAATTTAAAAATTGAAGAAATTGCTATTATAACTAAAACGAACACAAGTACAGTAAAGTCTAGATTATACAAAGGACTAAATGAAATTAAAAGAGATTATGAAAGGAGAAAAGTATAGGATATGAGTATACTAAAAAAGTGTAAAAAGGCATATGATTCAATAGAAATTCCAAGTGAATTGGAATATGTAGTAAATAGAGCTATTCATCAAGAAAAAATTGTTCATAAAAGAAATAATATTACATCATACATGAAAGGAGTTACAACAGCGCTGGTTGCAACATTTGCTCTATTTATAGTATTACTAAATACTAATGAAACTTTTGCAAAATCTATGGAAGATATTCCGGTAATTAGTAGTCTAGCAAAAGTATTTACAATAAGAGAATATAAAGAAGAAACCAATACTGAATTAATAGAAGCAAGAGTTCCTGCAATTCAAAATACAGGAAATACAGAATTAGAAAATAGAATAAATAATGAAATTTCTACAAAAATAAATAATGTGTTAGATGAAGCTAAACAAAGATCAAGAGAATATCAAGAAGCTGTAGTTGCAACAGGAGGAAGTCTAGACGATTACAGACCAATGGTAATAGATGTGAATTATGAAATAACTTATCAGGATGATAAGCTAATATCCTTTATAATAACCAAATTCGAAAGTTTGGCTTCAGCATATACTGAACAATATTTTTACAACATTGATATACAAACTGGAGAGGAGTTGGACTTAAAAGACGTATTAGGAGAAAATTATAAAGAAATAGTTGATAAAGAAGTAAAAAAACAAATAGAGGAAAGAAAAAAAGCAGATGAAAATAATATGTATTTTGAAGTAGATATGGGTGGCTTTTCAGGAATAGAAAATGAATATCAAGATTTTTATATTGATGATAATAAGAAGGTTACAGTGGTATTTCAAAAATATGAGATAGCACCTGGATATATGGGAATACAAAATTTTGAAATTCCAGATGATATTTTAGTGTAGATATAAATAAAAATAGTTTACCGCATCTTATTCAGAAAGAATATTGACTAGATGCGGTAAAATTTAGGAATAATAAACAAAAGGAGAAGAAAAATGGTATTTAGTAGCGTAGTATTTTTGTACATTTTTTTACCGATTATGTTACTTATATATTTTATAGTACCAAGAAAATTTAAAAATCTAATAATGATTATAGCAAGCTTTATATTTTTTGCTTGGGGAGAGATTAGATATATTCCAATAATGCTACTTTTAGCAGTGATGGACTTTTGGTGTGGAAATAAAATAAATGAGTATTGGAAAGATAAAAAGAAAAAAAGAATATATTTATGGATTGACGTAGGAGTAAATCTATTGATTCTATTTTTCTTTAAATATGCAGATTTTATTATTTCAAGCATAAATGGAGTAACAGGACTAAATATTCCATTATTAAATATACCGCTTCCAATAGGTGTATCATTTAATACATTTCAATCATTATCTTACATAATTGATGTATATAGAGGAACTGTAGTTTGTGAAAAAAGCTTTTATAATTATTTAACATATACAACTCTATTCCCACAAATAATTGCAGGACCTATAGTAAGATATGAAACAGTTGATGAAGAATTAGTGGATAAAAAAATAAGCTTAGATAATTTTTCTTTAGGAATGAGAAGATTTATTGTAGGACTTGGAAAGAAAGTTTTAATTGCAAATAATGTAGGAGCAATGTGGAATGTAATTGAAACAGGAAATTATAGTGAGATGACTGTTCTTTTATCTTGGATTGGGATAATTTCATTTGCACTTCAAATATATTTTGATTTCAGCGGATATTCAGATATGGCAATTGGACTTGCTAAAATATTTGGTATGGAATTCGATGAAAACTTTAACTACCCATATATTAGTAAAAGTATAACAGAATTTTGGAGAAGATGGCATATAACTTTAAGCAGTTGGTTTAGAGATTATATCTATATACCTCTTGGAGGAAATAGAAAAGGACTTCCAAAACAAATTAGAAACATATTAATTGTATGGGCTTTAACTCGGGGCATGGCATGGAGCATCATGGAACTTTGTATTATGGGGAGTATATTTTGGAGTAATCCTAATAGTAGAAAAAATATTTATGTTAAAGGTATTAGAAAAAATGCCAAAAATATTTAGACATATATATACAATATTACTTGTACTAATAAGCTGGGTAATATTTGCATTCGAAGACTTGGGTAAGATTGGAACATATTTAGGAACAATGTTTAACTTAAATGGTTCAATCTTTGCAAACTCAGAAGCAATATATTATTTTAAAAATTATGTAATAATTATTATTGTGGGTATTATTTGCAGTATACCATTTACAAAATTAAGAGAAAAAATAAAAAATACAGAAAAAAACAAGAAAAAAGAAATCATATTTGGAACTATTGGAAGCGTTGCTTGTGTATTAATTGTAATAGTATGTACAGCAAGTTTAGTAAACAACAGCTTTAATCCATTTTTATACTTTAGATTTTAGGACAATTGAGGACGAGCTTATTTTGTCCAAAAAAGGAGAAGAAAATGAAAAACAAAATATTTTTTACTATATTTATGACTATTTGGATTGTAATTATAATAATAAATTTTATATGGCCAAAACAAACTTTTTCACAAGAGGAAAATAGAATGCTTTCAACTATTCCTAGATTTTCCTTAGAAAGTTTCATAAATGGTGATTATTTGAATGGCGTAAATGATTATATAAATGATCATTTTGCTTTTAGAAATATATACTTAAAACTTAATTCTTGGTGGGAAGTAAGTGTAATGGGGAAAAAAGAAAACAATGGTGTGTACATAGGCAAAGATGGATATTTGTTTGAAAAATTTGAATATAATGACAAGGAAAAGGAAAATGCGAATACTAATGTAGAGATAATTTCAAATTTTGCAAATAAAATGAAAGAACAAAATATACCTACATATTTTGTATTAATACCAAATTCTATTTATATAAATAATAATAAAATACCAAATAATGTGGAAGTACCAAATCAAGAAGAAATTATTAATCAAATTTATAACAAAACAGAAAATACAAATAATATAAATGTTATAGAAAGCTTAAAGGAAGAAAATAAAATTAAGCAGTTGTATTTTAAGACAGATCATCATATAAATAGCGATGGCGCTTATGTAGTATATAAAGAATATTGCAAAGCTAGAAGAATACCAATAAAAGAACTAAATAGCTTTAATAGAATTACAATTTCAAATAACTTTTTAGGAACGTTTGATTCAAAAGCTCAACTGATAAATCAAGAACCAGATGAGTTATTTATATATCAAAATGAAATTAATACGAATATTAAAGAGGCTATATATGATAAACAAACTACAAATAGTATTTTTAATCAAGAATATTTAAATAGTAAAGATAAATATTCATATTTTTTAAATGGAAATAATAGTAGAGCTATAATAAAAACAAATGTAAAAAATGATAAGAAATTGCTTGTAATAAAAGATTCATATGCACATATAATGTCACAGTTTCTATGTCAAGATTATAGTGAAGTTCATTTCTTGGATCCTAGATATACTAATTTTGACTATATAAAGTATGCAAAAGAGAATGGGATTACTGATGTACTATTTTTATATAATGTTTCTACATTTGTGCAAGATGCTAATTTAGAGAAAATAATTAAATAAATGCTGGCTGTTTGTATAAAGTATGTAGATTAAAAAATAATGGGGTTAAATATAGTTATTGACAACTTTGGAAAAATAGAATTATAATAGTTTATGAAAGTAGAAGATATAAAATTAATAATTTAGAACATATAAATACAAAAAAGGTGAAGAAGTATGATACTAGAAACTTTTTTAGCATGTAACTGTGTAGTTTTAGCATCAAAAATGATATATACAAAAGTAGATAAAATAAAAGAAATAAGAAAAAATATTTTAGAACAAGGATTATATCATATTACAAAAGAAGAAAATGCAGATAGCATTATTCAACAAGGAGTAATTAATCCAAGTAATAATGTTTTATCTATGGGAAGGAAAAAAGTTTTCTTTTTTGCAGGAATTCCAGAATTAGAAGCGATAAGAGAAAATATAAGAAGTCAATATAGACAGTATGAGTGGACAGCGGTTAAAATAATGCCACAAGAAGCAGATTTAGCAAATTACAAAACTCGTGTAATGGGAGATAATAGTGTTATTTATAAGGGAAAATGTGAATTAGATTCAAATAAAGTAAAAAAAGTAAAATTGGTATTAGACTTAAATAAAGAGGGAAATCTTTATTTAAGAGAGAAAACACCAGAAGAGATTGAAAAAGGAGATTATGTTCCTCCTGATGAAGTGAAACAAAAATTTGAAGTTTCACAAAATCCGATTCAACTATACAAAGATGTGGGAACAGCTTATTTAGGAACATTTAAGAGACTATATAATATAATTAAAACAACAATTTCTAAAAAAAGAAAAAGAAACATTGAAGAAAGAAGTGAAGAGCAACAACGTAGTACAAAAGAAGAGAGAAAACAATTTATGAAAAGAATAAGATTTAAAGTTAAATCATATAAAAAGACAAGTGATGCTCTAGAAATAAAACAGCAAGAGTTAAATCAAGCAAGAATGAATACCTATCAAAAGGAATAGAAAAAATTATTGATACAGGTATTAAAGTAGCATAACTATTAAAATGGAGTGAAATGTAAAGCACACTCCATTAATTATTTGTAAGGAATATAGGAGAAAAATATGATTAATTTAAGTAATGGAAGAGAATATTAATGAAATAAATAATAATAGTGAACAACCATTATTTATTATATAAAATATAATAAACTAATTAAAATATATATTGTAAAAAATAAATTTATGGTATAATGTATGCAAAGATAATAAAAGGAGAAAACGTATTATGAATTTATTAGAATTAGAAATAAATCAACATATAAAAATAGAAAATATAGAATACAAAATAATAAATAAAGTGAAATTTAACGAAAAAGCATCATATTGGATTGAATATAAATTGCAAAATATACAGGATTCTCAAATGTATTATTTAAATGTAGAAATATCTTCGAAATCCATATTATATAAAATACTAGATACAAGAGAGATACAACTTAAAATGAATATGATATTTGAAAACGAAGAATATGAGTTATTTGAAAAAGGAAAAGGAAGAATTGAAACATATTCAGGATTCACAGATGTAGCTTTAAATGATGAAGTAGATTATTATGAATATAATTGTAAAAATGATAAACAGAAAATTTTATCAATAGAAAAATGGAAAGATGAAACAGAAATTAGTATAGGAAAAATAATTAGTTTGTCTAAAATAAAAGTATTGAGTAGAGCAGAATGAAAAGTTTTATAAAGGGGAAAGGAATATCATAAATTATGGAGTTG
>CALXQG010000006.1 GCA_944390515.1 uncultured Clostridia bacterium | reverse complement strand
ATATACACCACTTACAGTAGGACAGGCAGTAGAAAGATGTAAAGAGATAGTAGATTTATTTAATAGAAGCAAAATTAATGTAATTAGAATTGGATTACAAAACACAGAAGAAATATCTGATCCAAGTTCTGAAAAAAGTAGTGTAATTGCAGGTCCATATCATCCAGCATTTAGGCAACTTGTAGAATCTAGTATGTGGTATGATAGCATTTTAAATAAAATAAAAAAAGTAAATGCTAAGGTTAAAAAAGTTAAAATCATAGCAAATGATGTAAGTGTAAATAATATAATTGGACATAAAAAGGAGAACATTAATAAATTAAAAGAAGTGTATGATGTAGATGTAATAATTGAGAGAAATGATAAAATAAAGCCAGGAAAGTTTGAATTAGAAATATTAGAATCATATGAATAAATATATTTAGAATAAAATTGCCTATTATTGGAGATAATAACAATAGTAGGTGATTTTTATATGAAAAAATTAACTAGAGAGCAAATATTAATAAAAAAATATATAAAAGAAAGTATATACATAGTTGTAGGTTGTTTATTAATGGCAATAGGAACGTCTTTGTTCTTATTACCAAATCAATTATCATCTGGAGGATTTGCTGGTATTTCAACTATTATTTACTATCTTTTAGGATTACCACTTGGAACTACAATGCTAATGCTAAACATTCCATTATTTATTTTAACAATAATTAGAGTTGGAAAAGAAACTGCTATAAAAGGAATTATGGGTGCAATTATATTGTCAGTTTTTATTGATATATTAGATAAATTAGGCCCTATAACTAATGATAGACTACTTGCATGTATATATGGAGGAATTCTAATTGGTTTGGGAACAGCAATAGTGCTTAAAGCAAATGCATCTACAGGGGGAACAGATTTATTATCATATGTAATACGATCATTTAAACCATATTATAGAGCTAGTAATCTTATTGTAATTGTAGATATAGCAATAGTACTATTAAATGTGCTATTCTTTAAGGAGATAGAGATAGGTCTATACTCAGCAATAGCTATTTATTTATCAGGAAAAATGATTGATATTGTATTTGAAGGAATTTACTTTACAAAAACAATGTTTATTGTATCAAATAAATATAAGGAAATTGCACAAGCAATAGGAGAACAATTAGATAGAGGAAGCACAGCAATTTATGCAAAGGGAATGTATACAAGAGAAAAAAGAATGATGTTATGGTGTGTAGCATCAAGAGGAGAAATGGCAAAAATAAAGAAGATAGCAGAGGAGATAGACCCAAAAGCATTTTTAGTAATAACAAGTGCTAGAGAGGCATGGGGAAAAGGATTTAGGTAAAATAAATTTTAGTAACATAAAACTTGAAAATTATGTAAAAATATTGTATAATAAGATTATGTAAGTAATATCTTTTAGTATTGCTTATTTCCTTAATTCTCTATTGAGGGGGGAATGCTTACTCCTTAGTTTATCATATATAACAAGTAGACATCTAATTTCAAAGGAGGTATTATTATGTTACGGATTGTATTGTTATCATTAGTTTGGGCAATATGTGCTACCTGTCTGGTAAGGCCATGGTTTTGGAAAGGTGTCAAAAATAAGTACCTTTTTAAATATGGCACAAAAATTGGCTTTAGCAGTTTATGGCAAAATGATTTAATGCTTGAATTACTATGTTTCATGGCTGTGTTTTTTGTGAGTATGCTGTCTTATGATATTTTGAGTGTTAGACAAAACTTGTATGGGTCTTTTTTTATGATTATGCTTTGCTCTATTGCACAATGTCTATGGGACAATCAAGGAAAAGTACGTTATACTATAATGCTAACTATTGTTGCTATAAGCGCTATTTTGTGGATACAGGATGGAATTGCTGGCTATAACCTTAATATGCAATTAACTGATACACAAGATAATGGAAAATGCATATTTACTGTTAGTAGCGCTGACAATGGAAAAGGTATTGTTGTTGTTAACAAAGACAATTATACTGAAGGCAGTTACTTGTCGTATTCCTATGAGTTTAGTGTAGCAGAGATACGTTCGCAATATCCTACACAGAAGCTTTATGAATTGTACATTACAATTTCAAATGATAATGTACCATATGGGTTATTCGCAGTTGCCGAAAAAAACTGGCTTTTGGGTAGTTACAATGTCACTAGCTACATATTGTTTAACTTAAGGACTGGAGAGGTACAAGAGTTAACACAAGAAGAACTGCCAACTTTTGTAACAAGCAATTAAAGGTGACATGAATAAGCAGAGCAGGGGTTAAGCGATTAACTCCTGTTTTGTTTATCCTTAAAGTTAATTAGAGCAAGAAAAATTTATTTTTCTTGCTCAATTCACTTTAGCAACTAGCAAGCAGAAACAGTCAGCCGTTTGTATCAGTTTATAGGTAGTTGTTACATTGGCAATGAAAATTTGGCTGACACATACGAAGATATTAGGTGTTAAACAACTAATTGACACTAATTAAATAAATTTATATAATATAAGTATGGTAATAAAGTAATACCTTTTATTAACGTGGTATAATTGAAAGGAAAATAAAAATGCAAGCACAAAAGTATATATTAGAAAATGCATTATCATTTGAAACAAAGCACATATTTGAATGTGGACAATGTTTTAGATGGGATGAACAAAAAGATGGAAGTTATACAGGTATAGTAAAAAACAATGTAATAAATGTGAAAAAAGTGGATAACTCAGTTGTTTTTGAAGGTTTGGGTGCAGATAATTTACAAGAACTTGTCATAGATTATTTTGACTTAAATAGAGATTATGAAAAAATAAAAAAAGAACTTTCTAAAATAGATAAATATTTAGCCAATAGTATAGAATACGGAAGCGGAATTAGAATATTGAATCAAGACTTATGGGAAACAATTATTTCTTTTATAATTTCTGCAAATAATAATATTCCAAGAATAAAAGGAATTATAAATAGAATATCACAAAAGTATGGAGATGAGATTGAATGGAAAGGAATAAAATATTATACTTTTCCAACAGTAGAAAATTTAGCTAAGGCAACAGTAGAAGATTTAAGAAATTTAGGACTTGGTTTTAGAGATATCCGTGTATTTAAAACTACACATAAGATATTAGAAAATCAAGTAGACTTGGAAAAATTACATGAAGAAGATACACAAAAAGTAAGAGAAAAATTACTTACATTAGACGGAGTAGGACCAAAAGTTGCAGACTGTATCCTATTATTTTCTACATTAAAAAGATTTGATGTTTTTCCTATAGATGTATGGGTAAGACGTGTTATGAATGAACTATATATAAAAAATGAAGACGAAACTAAAGTTAATAAAAAAGATATAGAGAAATTAGCCAAGGAAAAGTATGGTAATTTAGAAGGAATAGCACAGCAATATTTATTTTATTGGAAACGAGATACAGCTTAGTGTAAATTTGAGAGGAGAAAGATTATGAGCCTACGAATAGTTTATGGAAAATCTGGTACAGGTAAAAGTACATATATTTTTAATGAGATAGCAAATAAAATAAGAGAAGGAAAAAGAAAAATATATATTATCACACCAGAACAGTTTTCATTTACAGCAGAGAAAAAGTTAATGGACAGTATAGATACACCTTCAGTAATATCTGCAGAAGTTTTAACATTTAATCGTATGGCATATAGGGTTATCAAAGAAACAGGTAATATAAATTTGAACAATCTATCTTCTACAGCTAAATCAATGCTTATATACAATATACTATCAGAAAACAAGAAAAATCTAAAATTTTTAGGAAAGTCATCCGAAAATGTAGATATGATATGTACACAAATAACAGAATTTAAGAAGCATGGTATTTCAGTAGATAATTTAAAAAATGTTACTGAAAATATGGAAGATAAATATTTAAAAGCAAAATTAGAAGATATGCTAAATGTGTATGAAAAATATGAGCAACACTTAGAAAGTGAGTACATAGATGAAAATGACAATCTTACAATATTAGCAGATAGGCTAGATTTAGTAAATGATTTTAATGATACAGATATTTACATAGATGAATTTGTAGGTTTTACTCATCAAGAATACGAGATTATAAAAAAGCTGTTAGGTAAAGCTAATACGATAAATATTACAGTGTGTACAGATGATATTAATCTAAGTCAAAATCAGGATACAGATATATTTTATGCGAATAAGCTTACAGTTGATAAACTGTATTATATTGCAAGACAGCAAAATGTCCAAATCGAAAAGCCTGTTTTCATGCAAGATACATATAGATTTAAAAGCAAAGAACTTAAGCATTTGGAAGAGAATATATATGGGGTACCATATATAAAATATAATGAGAATATTGAAGATATAAATTTGTTTTTAGGAAAAAATCAGTATTCAGAGTTAGAAAATATAGCTAAAGAAATAGTAAAATTAGTAAAATATAAAAATTATAGATACAAAGATATTTCAGTCATAACAAAGGATTTAGAAGGATATTCAAGTTTATGTAGAGCAATATTTAATAAATATGAAATACCGGTTTTTATTGATGAAAAAAAAGATTTAAGTCAAAATGTCTTAGTAAAATATATATTATCAGTAATAAATATTTTTGCAAAAAATTGGTCAGCAAATAGTGTTTTAGAATATATTAAAACTGGTTTAGTAAGTGAAATTGAAGAAGAGGATATTTGGCTTTTAGAGAATTACGCTATAAAGTGGGGAATTAAAGGTTCAAAATGGTATATTGGAGATTGGAACTTTTATAATGAAAGCGAGGAAGAGCAAAAAAAGATTATACATATAAGAGAAAAAGTTGTAGAACCATTAATAGAACTAAAAAACAAGCTATCAAGTGGTAAAAATGTCAAAAATATAACTAAAATGCTTTATGAATTTTTAATGACAAATAATATTGCAGAAAAAATGCAAACAAAGATAAAAGAATTAGAAGAAATAAGCGAATTGGAAAAAGCAAAAGAATATGCTACAAGTTATAAACTACTTGTAGAAATTATGGATGAGATAGTATTATTATTTGGAGACCAAAAGATTAACTTTGATAAATATGCTGATTTAATAAAAATAGGATTAGGAAATAGGGGACTTGGAAAGATACCAGCAACACAGGACCAAGTAATTGTGGGAGATGTGGATAGATCAAGAAGCCATAAGGTTAAAGCTGTATTTATTATAGGATTAAATGATGGAGTATTCCCAAGTGTAAATAAAAATGAAGGCTTTTTTAATGATAATGATAGAGATATATTAAAAAAATTAGGAGCGGAACTTGCAAAAGGAACAACTGAAAAATTGTATGATGACAATTTTAACATATACAAGGCTTTTTCAACTTCAGAAGAAAAACTATATTTATCATATTCATCATCAGATTTAGAAGGAAAATCATTAAGACCATCTATATTAGTAAATAGAATAAAGAAAATATTTCCTAAATTAAAAGAAAAAAGCGATGTTGTTGAGAAACAAAGCGAAATTATAACACAAATGAGCACTTTTGAAGAATTGTTATATCAATTAAGTAAATTTAGAGATGGTAAAGAAATTGAAGATAAATGGTTCATATTATATAATTATTATGACCAAAATGTTAATTGGAAAGAAAAGCTAAAAAATAGTTTGCAGGCACTAAACTTTAATATTGAACCAGAAAAAGTAAAAACTGAAGAAATACAAAAATTATATGGAGATACTTTAAAAACAAGTGTATCACGACTAGAACAATATAAATCATGTCCTTTTTCATATTACTTAAAATATGGTTTAAAACTATCAGAAAGAGAAGAATTCAAAATACAAGCAATAGATACAGGAACTTTTATGCATGATATAATAGACAGCTTTTTTGAGAATATACAACAAAGAGGATTAAGTGTAAAGAGTTTGGAAAATGATGAAATAGATAAAATAGTTGATGAAATTATTGAAGAAAAGCTACAACTAAAGAAAAATTACATATTTACAAGTGTTCCAAAATATAAAGTTCTAGCAAAAAGACTAAAAAAAGTTGTAAAAAAATCAATGCAATATATAGTAGATAGCCTAAGACATAGTGATTTTGAAGTAATGGGACATGAGCTTGAATTCAAAAATGGAAAAGAGTATCCTTCAATAGAAATAGAACTAGAAAATGGAAAAAAAGTAGAAATTACTGGCAAGATAGATAGAATAGATATAGCCAAAACAGAAGATGGAAGATATATAAGAATTATAGATTATAAATCTTCTACAAAAGATATTAATTTGAATGAAGTTGTGGCAGGCCTACAATTACAACTTCTAACATATTTAGATGCAGTATGCAATATAGAAGATGTAATGCCAGCAGGAATTTTGTATTTTAATCTACTAGACCCAACAATAAAGGCATCTAGTAAAATAGATGAGGAAAAATTACAAGATGAAATAAGAAAACAGTTTAAAATGAAAGGACTTATTCTAGCAAATGTTGATATTGTAAAGAAAATGGATAAACAATTGGAAAAAGGAAATTCAAAAATTGTTCCAGCATATATTGATAAAGATGGAAATTTATCAAATAAATCAAATACAATAACAAGAGAACAATTTGAAAATCTGCAAAAATACACTAATAAAATAATAAAGCAAATATCAACTGATATATTATCGGGAGATATTAGTATAAAGCCATTTTATAAAATAAAACAAGGCAAAACACCTTGTGAATACTGTAAATACAAAACAATATGTAATTTTAACTCTGGCATCTGTAAAAAGAGTTACAATTATATTCCAAATGAAAGCAAAGACTATATATTAGACAATTTGAACATTTAGATAAGTTTTATAAAGGAGGAAAAGCCAATTTGAATGATAATGTGGTGATTGTAAAAAGCAAAGATGGAACAGAGTTCCTACAATTTAAAAGATTGCTAGAATTCTCAAATTTAAGACATTGCTATACATTAAGATATAATGACATTAATATTAAATCTAATACCAATAAATTAGAAGAAGATAATGAGTTAATAAAAAGTTATAAAAAAGTAGCAAAGGCATTAGACTTTAATTGGAAAAATATTGTAAAACCTCACCAATTTCACACAGATAATATTGAAAAAGTTGAAAATTTAAATCAAGAATTTGATGAAGTAGATGGAGTTATGACCAACAAGAAAAATATATTTTTATGTACAACATCAGCAGATTGTACATCATTACTTTTCTATGATGATAAAAAGAAAGTTATAGCAGATGTACATTCTGGATGGAGGGGAACATTACAGCAGATAGGGAAAAAAACAGTTGAAAAATTAACTCAGGAATATGGATGTAATCCAAAAGATATTATATGTTGTATAGGACCATGCATTAAAAAGTGCCACTTTGAAGTAGACGAAAATGTAATGGAGTTATTTAGAAAGAAATTTGAATATACTGGAGAAATAGAAAAAATTATAGAAAAAGGAAAAACAATTAATAAAATCCAAAAATATAATATAGACACTACTTTAATAAATGAGATTATTTTAAAAGAAACAGGATTACTAGAAAAAAATATTATTGATAGTGGAATTTGTACAGTATGCAATTCAAATATGTTTCATTCATATAGAGCAGATAAAGAAAAATCTGGGAGAAATGGTGCTTTTATTGGAATAGTATAGATCCTTGAGTACAAAACAGGAAGCACAAAATTAAAATATTGCAAGAAGAAAGGAAAAATGCTATAATGATAGAGTAAATCTTTTTGTAAAACTTTCTATAAATAGTGATATGGAGGTATTCACTATTATCAGACAGAAAAGATTAACAAGACAAATATAGAAAGGATGAAATTTATGAAGGCAATTGAATTCATAGAAAGTTTGCAAGGTAAACCTAAAGCAGACAATCTTTCGGAAATGACGGCAAATGAATATTTTGAAACCACAGATGGAAAAAAGATAATTGGCTTTTTGCTTGAAAAAGTAAAAGTCATTGATGAAAGAACTTTTGAATTGGTAAATTTTTATGTCCGTTATGAACTTGAGAGGCATCCTTTATATCGGGGAAGAGATTTCTTTTCGGATATGGAAGCATTGGGGTTTACTCGCGAATGTATCAATCGTCATCCAGATGAAATGATGGACCATACATATGTGTTTAAGGCAAAACAATCATCCTAAATGAGAAAAATCTCACTTGTGGAATTTTTGATAAGCGGTTATGAAGGATGAAGAATCTCCAGGCTAATTCTTAAATAAGAATACAAGCAAAAAAAAATCCAGTTCAAAAAAGGACTGGATTTTTTGATAAAATAATTGATATATAGCTTGATAATAGAATTGAATAATGATATTATATAAAACTAGATAGGAAGGAGACAGATATGTTCCAAAAAATAAAAAAAGGAGATATAATTGGTGTAATTGCACCATCATCAAAAATTGATGAAGATGATTTAGAAGTAATAAATAATTCAGTGCTTTTAATGGAGAGTACTGGACTAAAAGTTAAATTCGCAAAAAATGCTTTTAAAAACACATTAGGATATGGAGCGACTCCGAAAGAAAAAGCGGAAGATATAAATGAAATGTTTGCAGATAAAGAAGTAAAAATGATTTTCTGTGTTAGTGGGGGATTTAATTCAAATACAGTATTTGATTATTTGGATTATGAATTAATAAATAATAATCCAAAACCAATATGTGGATTTAGTGATAGTACCTCACTAGAAAATGTGATATATTCAAAAACAGGAGTTATAACTTTTAATGGACCAACATTTAAATCATTGACATCTTGGGCAACCCCATATGCTTATGAGGAAGTAGTAAAAAGATTCATGGAAGGAAACATGGAATTGGGTAAGGAAGAAGATAAATATATTACTATACAAGAAGGTCAAGCAGAAGGAATACTTGTTGGAGGAAATTTGAGCCTTGTAAGTGAAATGGCATGTGGTAAATATAGCATAGATTTTACAGACAAAATACTTTTTATAGAAGAATTTTGTTTAGAATCACCTCCAGAACTTGTATCAAACTATTTATACCATATGAAACAGAATGGAGTATTTGACAAAATAAAAGGTATTTGGGTAGGAAATTATGATGGAAGTGTAGCTTTAGAAAAGATATTATTAGATGTTTTAGAAAATAAACACAAATTTCCAATAATTAAATCTAATAACTTTGGACATACAGAAAAGAAAACTGTAATACCAGTTGGAGGAAAAGCGAGAATAGATACTACAAAGGATAAGAAAATAGAAATTATAGAGAATTTTATGGACTAAAAGAAAGGAAAAAAGATGTATGATAATTGGGAAGAACTAGAAGAATCAATAGAAAATTGTAATAAATGCAAACTATGTAAAACAAGAATGAATATTGTATTTGGAGAAGGAAATAAAAATGCAGATATTATGCTAATTGGTGAAGGACCTGGTGCAGACGAGGACAAGCAGGGTATTCCTTTTGTAGGAAGAGCAGGACAGCTAATGAATAAAGCTTTTGAAGGTTTAGGAATAGAAAGAGGAAGTCTCTACATCGCAAATATAGTTAAATGTAGACCACCAGCCAATAGAGTCCCAGAAGATGATGAGGCAGTAGCTTGCCTTAATTACTTAAGAAATCAAGTAATGCTTGTAAAGCCTAAAATAATAGTCCTATTGGGAAGTACAGCATTAAAAAATATATGTGGTAAAGATTATTCTATAACAGCATCTAGAGGAAAATGGATTGAGAAAAAAGGAATACTATATATG
This sequence comes from uncultured Clostridia bacterium, assembly GCA_944390515.1. GTDB lineage: Bacteria > Bacillota > Clostridia > TANB77 > CAG-508 > CALXVA01. The sequence goes on along the minus strand of CALXQG010000006.1, from coordinate 20,914 downwards.
CCAACATGGCACCCAGCAGCGCTTTTAAGGGATGAAAATAAAAAAATAGAATTCTGGATGGATTTAAAAGAAGTTGTAACAAAGTATAAGCAGATTATGTTGTAAATAAAATCGCAATAATCTCAAGAAAGGGGGGAGTAAAGATTTATGTTAAATAAATATTATAAGTCAATCGATTATGAATTGCTAGATAGGCGAACAGCATATAAGGGAAGAAGAATTGATATAGAAGAATTACATTATAGAAATTTAAGAACGAATGAAATATTATACAGAGAACATGTAATAGCGGGAAATGCAGCTGTAATTATTCCTAAAACAGAAGATGGGAATTTTATAATGATTAGAGAGCCACGTACTTCTATAGGGAAAACAGTTTTGGCATTTCCAGCAGGCAGAATAGAGGATGGTGAGGCAGAAGAAGAAGGAGCTGTAAGAGAATTAGAAGAAGAAATTGGATATAGAACTAAAAAAATAAAAAAGATAAGAGAAGTATATCCAGCTATGGGATATTCTACTCAAAAAATTATAATATTTTTAGCTACAGATTTAATAAAAACTCAACAACATTTAGATGAAAAAGAAGATATTGAAGTTATAAAAGTACCAATAGAAGAATTAAAACAAATGCTAGATAATAATGAGATTGAAACATCTATGGAATTGATAGGATTACTTCATTATTTTATGTATGAAGATAAGTGAAAGAATAATCAGTCGAAAATTTGACAATATGGGGGTTAAAATATTATTATAATTGTATAAAATAAGTTGTTTGAAAGGGAAAAATATGAACGAAGAAATACAAAAATATACAGAATATTGTTTAAATTGTCCTATAAAACCATGTAGCCAAAAAGGTTGTCCTTTAAGTAACGATATACCAGCATTTATAAAACAAGTAAAAGAAGGAAATATAGAAGAGGCATATAAAATACTTTCTAAAACTACAGTATTAGGAAGTGTATGTGGTAGAATTTGCCCACATATGAAACAATGTGAAGGAAGTTGTGTACGAGGAATTAAAGGAGAACCAGTTCAAATAGGAGAAATAGAAGCATATGTTTTTGATGAGGCAATAAAAAATAAATGGTATGAAAACATAAAAAAAACAGATGAACTTAAATGCAAAAAAATAGCTGTTGTTGGTGGAGGACCAGCTGGGCTTACTTGCAGTAACTTCTTAGCAAGAAAGGGAGCAGATGTTACTATATATGAAAAAAGTAACAAACTAGGAGGAATTTTAGAGCATGGAATTCCCGAATTTAGATTAAAAAAAGAAATTTTAGAAGAAACAATAAAATCTATTTTAAGTATTGGAATAAAAGTAGAGTATGATAAAGAGTTAGGAAAAAATTTGACTTTGGATGAATTAGAAAGTGATTTTGATGCAATATTTTTAAGTTTTGGTGCAAACATCCCATCAAAAATGAATATACCGGGAGAAGATTTGCAAGGAGTATATGGAGGAAATAACCTTCTAGAAAATAACAATCATCCATCATATAAAGGAAAAAAAGTGGCAGTGATAGGCGGAGGAAATGTTGCAATGGATTGTGCCAGAACAATAAAAAAAATAGGTGCAGATAAAGTATGCGTAATATACAGAAGAGCAGAAAAGCAGATGCCAGCTGAAACAAAAGAAATAGAAGATGCAAAAAAAGAAGGAATAGAGTTTTTATTCCAAAACAATATAGTAAAAATTATTGGAGATAAAAAAGTAGAAAAAGTAGAGTGTATAAAAACAGAACTTGTGAAAAAAGAAGGAGAAACTAGAGAAGTTCCTGTAAATATAGAAGGAAGCAATTATGAAATAGACATGGATTATGTAGTTATGGCAGTTGGTTCAAATCCAGAAACAGAATTATTAGAAAAATTAGGTTTAGAACTGAACAAATGGGGATATATAAAAGTAGATGAGAGCCATAGAACTTCAAAGGAAAAAGTATATGCGGGAGGAGACATAGCAGGAGATAAAAGCACAATAGCATGGGCAGCAAGAGCTGGAAGAGACGTAGCAGAAATTATAAAAGATACACTTTCGCTATTTTAAGAATTGAAAAAGAAAAAATATAGGAATTATCAATATAAATAGACCAACTTTGTAACAATTTTGTAACAAAAAAGTAATATTTTTGTAATATTACTTTTACATTTTTTGTAGTATAATAAAGATATATGTAAGATACTAAGGAGAAATATACTTATGAGCATAGAATCAGATTTAAGAAAAGATGGGATAATAGTTGAAAGAAAGTTAGATACTCTAACAATAAATACTATTGCAAGAAATACAGCAGATAGATTATGCAAAGCTTTTCCAGAACAAAATTTTATATTTCAAAATCTATTTATAGCATTGTCACGTATACCAATGTATATTGCAGACATTCCAAAAGGATTTGCAGAAGCAACATATTTTTATAAAAATTCATCTATGTATTTTAGAAAAGGATTAAGCATAGATGAAATGGAAAAATTTGCAGTACATGAATTTATACATTATTTACAGGAAATAAAAGATAAAAAAGGTAGATTAATTAAATTAGGATTATGTGATTTTGATGATATAAAAGTATATGGAATGGGACTAAATGAGGGAGCAGTTCAATTAATGGCGTCTAAAGCTATTAATTCTAATGAGGAAATAGTAAAATATTATGGAATATCTTTACCTACAAATAGTCCATCATACTATCCAATAATATGTAATTTAGTGAATCAAATGTCATATGTTACAGGAAAAGAAGCTTTATATGATAGCACATTATATGGTTCCGATATTTTTAAAAGCCAATTTGCCCAAACATGTGGACTAAACAATTTTATCAAAATTCAAAATAATTTAGATAAAATCCTAAAAATAGAAGAAAAAGCAATAAAGTTAGACAATGAATTAATGAGCGATAAATGTGAAGGAATGAAGGCACAAAAGGTTGCAAAGAAGATAGAAAAATACAAAGGAAAGATAAAAGATTTATTCTTTGAAACACAAAATTTAATTTTCACTTCATATTTTAATAACAGCTTTGACAAAATTACTACTACAGCTGATATTGATGAATATAGAGTAAAACTATATAATTATAAAAATTATATAGGAATTGCAGATAATTATTCTGATTTTAATGATTTCTATATTAACAAAATGATGGATTTAGATGCTAAATATGAAAATATAATGAATAATACAAGCCTAACTATTGTTAATACATCAAGTATTGCTAAATTTTTTAGAAAGATTAAAGAAATTTTATCAGCAACAGTGGAATTCAAAAAATAATAAAAGTATAAAAAAGACATACCTATTTGAAAAGGTATGTCCTTTTAGTTTGAAAACAATAATTTTTTAGTTTTGATTCATACAATCTATTTAACAACAATATTGTAAATCTTATTCTTAACATAAATTTCTTTTACAATAGTCTTTCCTTCAATATGAGCCTGCACATTAGTATTTTGATGCGCACTTTCCTTTATCTGTTCTTCAGTAGCATCAACAGGAATAACTATTGTAGCTCTTACTTTTCCATTAACTTGGATAGGAAGATTTATTGTCTCATCAACTAATTTACTTTCGTCATATGTAGGCCAAGTTTCATATGTTATTGTGTCATCATGACCCAATTTATTCCACAATTCTTCTGAAATATGTGGTGCTACTGGACTTAATAATTTTACGAATCCTTCAGCATATTCTTTTGGAAGTACTTCTTCCTTAGTTGCAGCATTTACAAATATCATCATTTGAGAAATTGCTGTATTAAAGTACATATTTTCATAATCATTTGTAACTTTCTTTACAGTATAGTTATACACTTTATCTAAATTAGAATTTTCTTCATCTTTAACCTTTCCAGATTCAACGAATAATCTCCATACCCTATCTAAGAATTTTTTAGAACCATCAATTCCATTTGGATCCCAAGGTTTTGCGCTATCTATTGGTCCCATAAACATTTCATAAACTCTTAGACTATCTGCACCAAATTCCTTAACCATATCATCAGGATTTATGACATTTCCTTTAGATTTACTCATTTTTTCTCCATTAGAACCTAAAATCATTCCTTGATGACGAAGTTTTGCAAAAGGCTCTTTTGTAGGAACAATTCCTTTGTTATATAGATAATTATTCCAAAATCTTGAATAAAGCAAATGTCCTACGGCATGTTCTGGACCACCAACATATAAATCAACTGGCATCCAATGTTTTAAAAGTTCAGGGTCAGCTATTTCATTATCATTATGTGGATCAATATATCTTAAGAAATACCAACTAGAACCGGCACTTCCAGGCATTGTACTTGTTTCTCTTTTTGCAGGTTTTCCTTCAAAAGTAGTATTAACCCATGAAGTAGCCTTATCTAAAGGAGATGCGCCTGTTTTAGATGGAGCATAATCTTCTAATTCAGGTAGAACTAATGGTAATTCTTCATCTGCTAGAACATGAATTTTATTATCTTCTGTAAATACTATAGGAATAGGTTCTCCCCAATAACGTTGTCTAGCAAATATCCATTCACGTAATTTATAATTTATCTTTTTAGTTCCGATACCTTTTTCTTCAAGCCATGTTATTATTTTGTTTATTGCTTCTTCTTTATCTAGACCATTTAAGAAATCTGAATTTATATGTTTTCCGTCTCCAGTATATGCTTCTTTAGAAACATCTCCACCTTCTAATACAGGGATGATATCAATACCAAATTTAGTTGCAAATTCATAGTCTCTTTCGTCATGGGCAGGAACAGCCATAATTGCACCTGTTCCATATGTTGACAAAACATAATCAGAAATCCAAATAGGAATTTTTTTACCGTTTACAGGATTGATAGCATAAGCACCAGTAAAGCAACCTGTTTTTTCCTTATTTAATTCTGTTCTTTCTAAGTCTGATTTTGCAGCAGCTTCAGCCTTATATTCATTTATAGCGTCTTTTTGTTCAGCTGTTGTAATTTCATCTACTAATTCATGTTCTGGAGAGAGTACACAATAAGTTGCACCAAATAAAGTATCAGCTCTTGTTGTAAATATAGTAAATTCTTTATCACTATCTGCAATTTTAAATATAATCTCTGCTCCAACAGATTTACCTATCCAATTACGTTGAATTTCTTTAGTAGACTCTGGCCAATCAATTTCATCTAATCCATCTAGCAAAATTTCAGCATATTTAGGAATATCCATAACCCATTGTTTCATATTCTTACGAACGACAGGGAATCCTCCTCTTTCACTTTTTCCATTTATAACCTCGTCATTTGAAAGAACGCAACCCAAACCTTCACACCAGTTAACTGGCATTTCAACAAGCTCAGCAAGTCCATCATTATATAGTTGTTTGAAAATCCATTGAGTCCATTTATAATAATTTGGATCACAAGTAGAAATTTCTTTACTCCAATCAAATGAAAGACCTAACATTTTAAGCTGATTTTTAAAAGTATCTATATTTTTGGCAGTAAATCCAGCAGGATGATTTCCTGTTTTAATCGCATATTGTTCAGCAGGAAGTCCAAAAGCATCCCAACCCATTGGATGAAGAACATTGTAACCTTGCATTCTCCTCATTCTAGACATAATGTCTGTTGCCGTATATCCTTCAGGATGACCAACATGAAGCCCTTGACCAGAAGGATAAGGAAACATGTCCAAAGCATAATATTTAGGTTTAGAAAAATCCCATACATCTGTCTTAAATGTTTCGTTTTTCTCCCAATATTCTTGCCATTTTTTCTCAATCTCGTTAAAGTTATATGACATATTATCAATCCTCTCTTTAATCATTTAAAAGTCAATGCATATATTATACAACATTTTTTTAGATAATAGAAGTAGTAATTGGAAAAAAATACTACTAACTTTTGCCATTTAACAGTATTAATACAATAATCAGAATATATTATTTAATAAATGTTTAATACATAATAATTTATGGTATAATCTATGTGTGATAAGTATTATATAAAAGCGGAGGGAAAGTAAATATGAACAAATTTATGAAAATTGCAAATGAGTGTGCAGAACATGGTGCTTCAAACAACGAAGGAGGACCATTTGGAGCAGTTATAACAGATAAAGAAGGAAATATTATTGCAGAAGGAAACAACATGGTTCTTGCAAATAATGACCCAACTGCACATGCAGAGGTAACTGTGATAAGAGAAGCCTGTAAAAAACTTAGAACATACGATTTATCAGGATATATTTTGTATACTTCATGTGAACCATGTCCTATGTGTTTATCAGCAATAATTTGGTCAAATATTAAAGAAGTATACTATGCTTGTACTAGACAAGATGCAGGTAGTATAGGGTTTAGAGATGATTTAATTTACGAATATCTAGAAGGGAAAAATATAGATTTGATAAAGTTAAAGCAAATTGATAGAGAAGAATGCGTAGATTTATTTAAAAGATATCAAGAAAACAACAAAACTATATACTAAATGCTTGGAAACAATGTAAAAAAATGGTATAATAGATTTATAAAATTTTTATTAAGAAGGTGGAAATTTTGCACAAAAAAGAACAAAAATTTCGGATAGTTCAAACTATTCAAATGAAGAGTACGCATCAACTAGAACTAGAAATAAAACAATTTCTAGCAGGTAAAAGGAAGAATGAAAATATTAATTTTACGATTAGAAAGAGACCAATTGTTGTTGACAAAAATATGATTGTTGAATATTCTGGAGAGAGAATTATGCATGCGGAGTTACCATTTTTCAAAAGAAAGTGGAGCCCAAAAGAGTATACTATCATAAAAGTTCTTTCAGATATTCAGTACTTACAGGAAACAATTTCAGATGAGGAAAAGCGTCTGAAAAGAATGTTTGGATACAAATATTCAATTGGAATAGTGAGCCTGACTATGCAAGAAGATGAAAAAAGCCTTCTGATTCTACTTGCTACAAAACAAAAAGGAAAACGTAAATAAGAGTAGGATTTTTATAGCGCTACAATGTGGCGCTATTTTCTATGTGACAGAAAATTTTTACTATATGCAAATAGCATAAATCACAACGAACAAATAATTTGTATTTACAAAAAATTCTGCTTGACATTAATAAAAGATTTATATATGATAAGGGCTAGGAGAAAACATATTATAAATTTGTGGCTAGAAAGGAATGTGAATAAATATGGAAGAAGAAAAAATAAAGGACATGATAAATGGTCTTATGAAGAGAGCTAAAAAAGCAGCTGAGGAATATTTAAAATTAAGCCAAGAAGATGTAGACAGAATAGTAAAAGCTATGTCTATGGCTGGTTTAGAGCATCATATGGAATTGGCTAAAATGGCAGTAGAAGAGACTGGAAGAGGTATTTATGAAGATAAAATAACAAAGAATATGTTCGCAACAGAATATGTTTATCATAGTATAAAATATGATAAAACAGTAGGGGTAATTTCGGAAAATGAAGAAGAGGGATATGTTGAAATAGCTGAACCTATAGGAATTATTGCAGGCGTTACTCCTGTTACAAACCCAACATCTACAACAATGTTTAAATCAATGATTGCAGCTAAAACAAGAAATGTAATAGTTTTTGGATTTCACCCATCTGCACAGAAATGTAGTGTGGAAGCTGCAAAAATTGTAAGAGATGCTGCAATAGCAGCTGGGGCACCAGAAGATTGCATTTTATGGATAGAAGAGCCATCAGTAACTGCAACAAATATGCTTATGCACCATCCAGATGTTAATTTGATTTTGGCAACAGGTGGAACAGGAATGGTTAAAGCTGCGTATTCATGCGGTAAACCAGCTTTAGGTGTTGGACCAGGAAATGTACCATGTTATATAGATAAAACAGCAAAACTAAAAACTTCTGTAAATGATTTAGTAATGTCAAAATCATTTGATAATGGAATGATTTGTGCATCAGAGCAATCTGTAATTGTTGATAGAGATATTAAAGAAGAATTTGAAAAATTAATGAAAGAGGCTGGATGTTACTTTTTATCTGAACAGGAAACAAATAGATTAAGAGATACAATGTTTTTAAAAGAAAAAGATGGAGCTTTAAATTCAGCTATTGTTGGTCATAGCCCATATAACATTGCTAAAGAGGCAGGAATAGATGTTCCTAAAGATACAAAAGTTTTAGTATTAAAAGAAGACGGTGTTGGAATTGAATATCCTTTTTCTAAAGAGAAATTAAGTCCTGTACTTGCATATTATGTTGTGGAAGATGCAGATGAAGGAATTGAGTTAGCAGAAAAACTAATTGAATTTGGTGGACTTGGACATTCAGCAGTTATTCATTCAGAAGATAAGAATACAATATTAAAATTTTCAGAAAAAGTTAAAGTAGGAAGAATTATTGTAAATTCTCCATCAACTCACGGAGCAATTGGTGATATATATAATACAAATATGCCATCACTAACACTTGGTTGTGGTACATTTGGAGGAAACTCAACAACAGCAAACGTGTCAAGTGTTAATTTGATAAATATAAAAAGAGTTGCAGAGAGGAGAGTAAATATGCAGTGGTTTAAAGTTCCAGAAAAAATATATTTTGAAGCAGGTTCAATAGGATATTTGGAGAAGATGCCAGAAATAACAAGAGCATTTATAGTAACAGATCAATCAATGGTACAATTAGGATATATAGATAAAATATTATATCATTTAAGAAAAAGACAACAATATGTACATTCAGAGATATTCTCAGATGTAGAATCAGACCCATCATTTGACACAATAAATAGAGGAGTAAAAATGATGAATGAATTTAAACCTGATGTTATTATTGCGGTAGGAGGAGGAAGCCCAATAGATGCTGCCAAAGGAATGTGGTTATTTTATGAGCATCCAGATGCAGATGTTGAAGGATTAAAACTTAAATTCATGGATATTAGAAAACGTACATATAAATTTCCAAAACTTGGAGAAAAAGCAAAATTTGTAGCAATACCTACAACTTCAGGAACTGGATCAGAAGTAACATCATTTGCAGTTCTTACAGATAAAAAAATTAATAAAAAATATCCATTAGCAGATTATGAACTTACACCAGACGTTGCAATAGTTGATCCAGATTTAGTAATGAGCTTACCAAAAAGAATTACAGCAGATACAGGTATGGATGTATTAACACATGCAATAGAAAGTTATGTATCAAATATGGCATCAGACTTTACAGATGGACTTGCAGAAAAAGCAGTAGAACTTGTATTTAAGAATTTGAGAGAAGCATACAACAACGGAGATAATAAAGAAGCAAGAGAGCATATGCATAATGCTAGCACTATTGCTGGAATGGCTTTTACCAATGCATTTCTAGGAATAAATCACTCATTAGCACACAAAATTGGAGCAGAATTCCATATGGCACATGGTAGAATAAATGCAATCTTATTGCCATATGTTATAAAATATAACAGTAGTAGACCAACAAAATTTGTGTCATTCCCTAAATATGAGTATTTCATAGCAGACCAAAAATATGCAGACTTAGCTAGAAGAATGAACTTTAAAGCAGATACAAATGAGGAAGGAGTAAACTCATTAATAGAAGAAATAAAGAAACTAAACGAAGATTTAGGAATAGAAAAATGTTTTAAAGATGCAGGAATTGATGAGGACGAATTTTTAGCAAAAGTAGATTTACTTGCAGATAGAGCATTTGAAGACCAGTGTACTACAGCAAATCCAAGAGTACCATTAGTAAGTGAATTAAAACAAATTTTAATAGATAGCTATTATGGAAATTAATAAAAATCCGACTTTTAAAGTCGGATTTTTTACTCTTTTATATCAAGCTTAATATGAACATCTCTTAATTGTTCTCTTGTAACTTCACCAGGAGCTCCCATAAGTAAGTCTTCAGCCTTACTATTCATAGGGAAAGCTATTACATCACGTATAGTATCACTCTCTGTTAAAAGCATTAACATTCTATCTAGTCCAGGAGCTATGCCTGCATGAGGAGGTGCTCCAAATTGGAATGCATTGAATAATGCAGAAAATCTTTTTTCAATATCTTCTTTTGCATATCCTGCAATTTCAAATGCTTTAATCATAATTTCTGGGTCATGGTTTCTAACAGCTCCAGATGAAAGTTCAATTCCATTACATACTATATCATATTGATATGCTACTATATCTAAAGGATTTTTAGCATTTAATGCATCTAATCCACCTTGTGGCATTGAAAAAGGGTTATGACAGAATGTTAAATTATCCTGATCATCTAACTCGTACATTGGAAAGTCTACTATCCAACAGAATTTATACATACTTTCATCAATTAAGTCTAATCTTTTTGCTAATTCTGTTCTTATTTGACCAGCAAGTTCTGTTGCTCTTTTTTCATTATCAGCGATAAAGAATATTGTGTCTCCTTGTTCTAATTCAGCTAAATTCAAAAGTTCTTTCTTTAAGTCATCTGGAATAAATTTGTCAATAGGACCTTTATAAGACATATCTTCTTGAACTTCAAGATATCCTAAACCACCCATTCCAATAGAAGTAGCAAAAGATAACATTTTTTCATGAAATCCTTTTGACATATGTCCCTTTACTTTTATAGCTCTAACTGTTCTATCTATAAATGGTTTAAATGTACATTTTTTAAAGAAATCAGATAAATCTATAATAAATAGTGGATTTCTTAAATCTGGTTTATCTGTTCCATATTTTAACATTGATTCTCTATAAGGTATTCTAGGGAATGGATATTCTGCTACTTTTTTATCAGAAAATTTTGAAAAAGTGTTGTAAACTACTGGCTCTATAACACTAAAAACATCCTCTTGAGAAGCATAAGCCATTTCCATATCTAACTGATAAAATTCTCCAGGAGCACGGTCAGCTCTGGCATCTTCATCTCTAAAACATGGTGCTATTTGGAAATATTTGTCTATTCCAGAAACCATAAGTAATTGCTTGAATTGTTGAGGCGCTTGAGGTAATGCATAAAATTTACCAGGATGTAATCTACTTGGAACTAAATAATCTCTTGCACCTTCAGGAGATGAGCTTGTAAGAATTGGAGTTTGTACTTCTAAAAATCCTTGCTCTACCATTTGACTTCTTAAAAACTGTAAAACCTTTGCTCTTAAAATTAAATTTTGTTGTAATTTACTAGAACGCAAATCTAAAAATCTATATTTTAATCTTAAATCTTCACGTACTTCTTGTTCTTTGTTTACTTCAAAAGGAAGCATCTTTGTTCTTTTACCAAGAACAGTAACATTTTTGATTACAACTTCAACTTCACCAGTTGATATATTTGCATTATATGTTTCTGGATCTCTTTTTCTAACAATTCCTTCTACACAAACACTAGATTCAATTGGAATTCTTGAAGAAAAGTCAACAATATCTTCTTTTCCAGATGTTACAGCTTGAGTGATTCCATACATATCTCTAATATCTAAAAATACAAGACCACCTAAGTCTCTAATAGTTTCTACGAAACCACAAATTTTAACTTCTTTATCAACATCATTTATAGTTAATTCACCACATGTATGAGTTCTAAAACTAGTCATTATTAAATCATCCTCTATAATATATTTAGGTTAAAATACAATTTTAACCCAGCCTATATTTTACAACAGTATATGCTGTAAAGTCAAGAGCTATACGAGAAAAACATTGTATTAACTAAAGATAGATTTATTTTAAAAAATTATAGTAAATTATTATGATTTATGATATACTGTTTTAAAATTATTATAAATAAAAAGCAAAAGAAAGGGTGAAAATAAAATGGGAAGAAGCGGAGGAGGAGGTCGCAGTGGCGGCGGATTTGGTGGAGGACGTTCCTCAGGTGGTTTTTCAGGAGGAGGTCGATCTTCAGGTGGATTTTCGAGAGGCAGTTTTTCAAGAGGTTCTGGATTTAGAGGTGTAGGTGGTCCAATATTTGGACCTAGATATTATGGTAGACCATATGGATATAGTAGTGGTTGCGGTTGTGGAGGAGGTATTGTAGCAATAATAATTATTATTGCCATATTGATGCTATTTACCTCTATTGACGGAAACAAAATAAGTCAAACTCAAAAACTAGAAAGTACACGAGTTAGGGAACCTTTGCAAGGAGTAGTTACAAAAACAGACTGGTATGAAGATAATATTGGATGGATTAGTAGTGAAAAAGTACTAATTCAAGGTTTGGAAGATTTCTATAAAGAAACAGGAATTCAACCATATGTATTATTTGTTCCATATTCAAGTAGCTTATGGAATGGAACTATTTTAAATCCTACTAAAGCAGATGAATATTTAGAGAGTGTTTATAATGAAAAATTTAAAGATGAAGGACATTTTATATTTGCATATTTCCAATGCGCAAATGACTCAAAGCAGGAGATGAAAGGCGAATTTAGATATTTGAGTGGATATAGTGCAGATACTATAATGGACAATGAAGCTATAAGTATTTTGTGGGGATATTTTGAAACAAATTACTATGATACTTCACTTACAATTGAAGAAATGATATCTAATACTTTTTCTCAAACTGCAAAATCTATTATGCAAAATTCTGAGGAAGAAGTAAATATACCAAAAATATTATCAATTATATTGATTGTAATTATAGTTATAACAATTATATATTGCTTTATAACAAATAATTCAAGAAAGAAAAAAGAAAAAGCAGAAAAGCCAGCAGATATCATTATAGAAAAACAAGATGATGAAACACAAAAATAAATTAATTAATATAAATGGAGGGCAATTTGATAATAATATTAATTATTTTAATTTGCATTTTCCTAATAACGGGAATAATAACAGGAAATTTTCTATTTAATTTAGCTTTAAATCCAAAGTCTTCAAAATCAATTATATTTAATAGCGAAACAGATGAAACAAAAGCGAGTATGAAAATAGAAAATGAAAAATGGCTTAGCGAAAATGCAAATGAAATATATATAGAAGATAAAAAAATAAAATTGCATAGTTATGAAGTAGTAAATCAAAAAGATAGCAAAATATGGGTTATAGCAGTTCATGGGTATACAGATTCTGCATATTTTATGGTTAGCTCTGTCAAACAATTTTTAAATTATGGATATAATGTATTGATTCCAGACTTACGAACACATGGCAAAAGTGAAGGAAAATATATTGGAATGGGTTGGAAAGACAGATTAGACATAATTAAATGGATAGATTATTTAATTGCTACATATGGAAACATAAAAATAATATTGTATGGAATATCAATGGGAGCAGCAACTGTAATGATGACTAGTGGAGAAAAATTACCAAGTAATGTACGAATGGCTATAGAAGATTGTGGATATACATCAGTTTGGGAAGAATTTGCATATGAATTAAAATACTTATTCCATATGCCAACATTTCCAGCATTGTACAATGCAAATATAATAACAAAAATAAAAGCAGGATATTCTTTAAAAAAAGCATCTTGCATAAAACAAATAAAAAAATCTAAAATACCAATACTATTTATACATGGAGATAAGGATAAGTTTGTACCATTTTATATGTTAGATAAACTGTATAATTCAGCAAATTGTCCAAAAGAAAAATTGGTTATAAAAAATGCAGGACATGCAGAGGCACAGATTATAAATCCAGAAAAATACTGGCATACAGTTAGAAAATTCATAAAAAGATATATATTTTAGGACAAGAGGGGGGAGTTCCCAATTGTCCAAGGAGGAAAAAATGGGAAAAGGAAAATTATTTGTAATTGATGGAACAGATGGAAGCGGAAAACAAACGCAGATACAGAAATTAAAAGAGAGATTTAAAAAAGAAGGAATAGAATACAAGGCAGTAAGTTTTCCAAACTATGATAGTCCATCATCAAGCTTAGTAAAAATGTATTTGAATGGAGATTTCGGAACAAATGCACAAAATATAAGCCCATACATTGCATCAACTTTTTATGCAGCAGATAGATATGCTACATTTAAAACAGGTTATGAAGATTATTACAATAACGGAGGAATTATTATAGCAGATAGATATACAACCGCAAATATGGTACACCAAGCAGGAAAAATAAGAGATGATGAGGAAAGAAAAAAGTTTTTAGACTGGCTATGGGATTTTGAATTTAATTTATATGGTTTGCCTGTACCAACACAAGTATATTTCTTAAATATGCCTATAGAATATTCAGAGAAATTAATGCAAAATAGAGCTAATAAAATAACACATGAAAAGAAAAAAGACATACATGAAAGTAATAAAGAACATTTAAAAGATGCATATAATGAAGCATGTAAGTTAGTAAAAAAATATGATTGGTATGAAATAAAATGTGTTAAAGATGATAAAATAAAGAGTATAGAGGATATTCATGAGGAGATATTCGAGAATGTGAGAAAGTATTTATAGAGTTATTTAGTAAAATGGGATTTACTAATGCTAAAAAACATATAATCTCAATAATATAAAATCAGTAAAATAAGAATTAGGAAATAAGCACCTAGTTCTTTTTTTCTTATTAAAACACTTGTATTTTTTGTAAAAACTATGTATAATATTTAAGTATTAAATTTAAGAGGGACAAGATTTTTAAGAGATTTTGACCTTGAGAAAGGGATGAAAATTTAATGGCAGATGTAAGTAGAGAAGAATTATTACATATTGCAAAACTTGCAAATCTTAATCTTAAGGAAGAAGAACTAGATGGTTATCTATCAAATCTTCAAGATATTTTGAATTTTGCTAATGTTGTAAATAATGCAGATACAGAAGGATTAGGAGAGACTATAGGAGAAAATGATAAATTTAATGTATTTAGAAAAGATGAAGTAAAAGTATTTGAAGATAATGAAGCTTTATTAATGAATGCAAAGGAAAAAGAAAGAAATATGTTCAAAATACCTAAAGTAATAAGTTAGAAAGCATAAAATTAATTTATATAGTTAACAAAAAATATACAAGAATTAAAGTATATTAGATTGGAGGAAGTTTTAGTGGATATTACAAGTTTAACAGTACATGAGCTTATGGAAAAATTAGAAAAAAAAGAAATAAATTCAGTAGAAATTACAAAAGCTTATGTAGATAGAATAAATGATAAAGAAAAAGATGTTAAAGCTTTTGTAACAACTACATGTGATGATGCAATGAAAAGAGCAAAAGAAATTGACAACAAAAAAGAAAATGGAGAAAAATTATCTCCTTATGCTGGAATTCCAATAGGTATAAAGGATAATATGTGTACAAAAGGTGTTAGGACAACCTGTAGTTCAAAAATGTTAGAAAATTTTATTTCACCTTATGATGCAACGGTCGTAGAAAAATTAAATGATGAACAAATTATTAGCTTAGGAAAGCTAAATATGGATGAATTTGCTATGGGAGCATCAACAGAATATTCATATTTCAAGAAAACAGCAAATCCATGGAATTTGAATACTGTTCCAGGAGGTTCTTCAGGTGGAAGTGCAGCAGCAGTTGCAGCAGAACTTGTACCATGGGCACTTGGAAGCGATACAGGAGGATCTATTCGTCAACCAGCATCATTTTGCGGGGTAGTTGGATTAAAACCAACATATGGTTTAGTTTCAAGATATGGTTTGGTTGCATTTGCATCTTCATTAGACCAAATTGGACCTATTACTAAAGACGTAAGAGATGCAGCAATGCTTTTAAACATAATAGCAGGTCATGATGAAAGAGATACAACTTCATATGAAGCTCCAAAAAAAGATTATGTTAAAGCTTTGAAAAATGATGTTAAAGGATTAAAAATAGGTATTCCAAAAGAATATTTTGGAGAAGGAATAAATCCAGAAGTAAAAGCAAAATTAGAAGAAGCAATAGAGACATACAAAAAATTGGGTGCAGAAGTAGAAGAATTTTCATTAGATATAGCTACATATGCTTTAGCAACTTACTATATTATTGCTTGTGCAGAAGCAAGCTCAAATCTAGGAAGATTTGACGGAATAAGATATGGATATAGAACAGAAAACTTTAGTAATTTAAAAGAACTATATAGAAATTCAAGAAGCGAAGGATTTGGACCAGAGGTTAAAAGAAGAATTATTCTTGGTACTTATGTGCTTTCATCTGGATATTATGATGCATATTATAAAAAGGCACAACAAGTACGTACATTAGTAAAAAAGGAATTTGATAGAGCATTTGAAAAATATGATGTACTTTTAACTCCGACATCTCCAACAGTTGCATTTGAAATTGGTACAAGGTCAAATAATCCATTAGAAATGTATTTGGCAGATATTTGTACAGTATCATTAAATATTGCAGGTTTACCAGGAATATCTATACCTTGTGGAGTAAATAGCGAGGGTATGCCTATTGGTATGCAATTAATAGGAAATAAATTCGAAGAGGAAAAAATACTCAATGCAGCATATACTTTTGAGCAGGAATATAAGTTTAGAGATAAGTATAAACCAGATTTGTGTAAAAAATAAACTTCGTCTTGCGTTGTTAAAATTTAGATAAAAAATCCTCGATGTGCACAAAGCACACCACCGGTTTTTTACTAAATTTTGCCTAGCAATACTCGTTTCTTTTTCACACAGAAGAGAAGATGGAAAGCAGGCAGAAATAAATTAGAATGGAGGAATGAAGAATGTCAAGAGACAATTACGAATTAGTAATGGGATTAGAAGTTCATAGTGAGCTTTCTACAAAAACAAAAATATTTTGTTCATGTCCTACAGAATTTGGTGGAGACCCTAATACACATACATGCCCAATATGTATGGCAATGCCAGGAACACTACCAGTTTTAAATGAAAAAGTTGTAGAATATGCGGTAAAAGCTGGACTTGCAACAAATTGTGAAATATCAAGAAATAGTAAAAATGATAGAAAAAATTATTTTTATCCAGACCTTCCAAAATCATATCAAATATCACAATTTGATAAACCACTTTGTGAGCATGGATATATAGAAATAGAAGATGATGAAGGAAATCCAAAAAAAGTAAGAATTACAAGAATCCATATAGAAGAAGATGCTGGAAAATTAAATCATAGTGATTTTGGTGGAGAAAGTTTAGTAGATCTAAACAGAGCTGGAGTTCCTCTAATAGAGATAGTATCTGAACCAGATTTACGTTCTAGTGGAGAAGTAGATAGATACTTAAAAAAATTAAAGTCAATTTTGGAATATATTGAAGTTTCAGATTGTAAAATGCAAGAAGGTTCTTTTAGAGCAGATGTTAACGTTTCTGTTAGAAAAAAAGGCGCTAGCGAATACGGAACAAGAACAGAAATGAAAAACATGAACTCTTTTAGAGCAATTACTAGAGCAATTGAATATGAAGCAGATAGACAAGTTGATGTATTAGAAGATGGAGGAAAAATAGAACAAGAAACTTTAAGATGGGATGATGTATCTGGAAAAACTTTTTCTATGAGAGATAAAGAGGATGCACAAGATTATAGATATTTCCCTGAGCCAGATTTAGTGGCAATACGTTTATCACAAGAGTATATTGACAATATAAAAGCTAATCTACCAGAAATGCCAGAAAGTAGAAGAGAAAGATATATAACTGATTTTAATTTAACAGAAAAAGAAGCAAGACTTTTAACTGCATCAAAATATTTATCAAACATATTTGAAGGAGCAGAGAAAATCTGTGGAAATGCAAAAGCTGTAGCAAATTGGCTATTATCAGATATTTCAAGGATATTAAATGAAAAAGAAATGGAACCAAGTGATATACCATTTACAGCAGAGCATTTAGCCAAATTAGTAGAATTGATAGAAAAGGGAACAATCAGTTCTGCAATTGGAAAAAAAGTTGTAACAGAATTATTTGAAAATCCAAAAGACCCAGAAGAAATAATAAAAGAAAAAGGTTGGATACAAATATCTGATGAAGGAGCAATAAAAGAAGTTGTAGAAAAAATAATAGCTGCAAATCCTCAATCTGTTGCAGACTATAAAGCAGGAAAAGACAAAGCTATAGGATTTTTAGTAGGACAAGCAATGAAAGAGACTAAAGGTAAAGCAAATCCTCAAATGTTAAATAAAATGTTTATAGAAGAATTAAAATAGAAGAAATAATTATATAAAAGAATGGATAAAAGCACTAATTTGCTTTCATCCATTTTTTATTGTATCTATTGCTAAAGCACAAATTATGAAAAATACAGTGTAGAATAACGAAGTTTTTACTAAAGATATTCCTATGTAGAAAATATATGGATTATGTACAGATAAGTATAATGTTAAAATAAATATAGATAATAGCATTAAAACTAAGCAAAATTTTAACCCATTAAGATATAATTTATGAACCTGTTTATCCATATTTTTAAATTTCACTATTAATAATTTCATAATAAAAACCCTTTCTAAAAAGTATTGTACAAAAATAAATAAACAACAATCATAAATTTATATTAACATAATTTAAACTAAAAATCAAAGGAAATAAATAGAAAAAAGATTGTAAAACAATTTTACAATCTTAAAATAAAAAACTGTGCACAATTTTTTATTGTTCTTATGCATTAGCTGCATTTAATTTTTTTGCTAAATTAGATTTTTTTCTAGCAGCAGTGTTTTTTACAATAACACCTTTTGTACAAGCTTGATCTATCTTCTTTGTAGCTACTGAAAATAACTTTGTAGCTTCTTCAATATTTTTATTTTCTAAAGCTTCTTCAAATCTTCTTATAGCTGTTTTGTATTCAGATTTAATCATGTTATTTCTTAAAGTTTTCTTTTCTATAACACTAACTCTTTTTATTGCTGATTTAATATTTGGCATATTTTGCACCTCCCTTTAAGCTAAGTAAATTATAACGAACAATAGTATATCATGAAAATTGCTTTTTTGCAAGCTATTTTGTAAAATTTGATTAAATCTCTTGAAAAATTAATAAATTAACGTTATAATATGAATACATTAAAAACTAAACAATATTTGGAAGGAGAGAATGTTATGAATATAAAGATAACAAGTAAAGAATTAGAAGCTACAGCAGCAATTAAAGATTATATTGAGAAAAAAGCTGAAAGATTAGTAAAATATTTTGGAGAAGAAATTGATGTTTATGCAACAATAAAAACAGAGGGAAGTGATAAAGTTGCAGAAATAAGTATAAAAGCTGATACAGAAGAATATAGAGCAGTTACAGCCCACAAAGATTTATATGCTGCAATAGATAAAGATATAGACATCCTAGAAGGACAAATTAGAAAAATGAAAACTAAAAAAGACAAACAAAATATGACAGAATCTATTAGAATGAAAGAAAGCATTAGAGAAGATGAAACAGAAGTATCTAATGAAATAGTAAAAGTTTTGTATTATGATATAAAACCTATGACACCTGAAGATGCAAAATTAAAACTTCAAGAGCAATCTCAAAATAAATTTTTAGCATTTATTGATATAGATACAGGAAAAACAAATGTAATTTACAGATTAAAAGATAATAAAAACTTTGGCTTAGTTGAACCAGAAGGATAAGTTTAACTAAAACAAGCATAAAATTTTATTAAGGATATGTATGAAAGCAGTGGGATAATATAGCAGATTCCACTGCTTTTTCTAAAAAATATGTAGGATAATAGTAATTATAACATATTTAATGTATAATAGTTTTATGAAATAAATTTAACTTTGGAGGAAAAAAATGCTAGAGAATATATTAGAAAATTTAGAAATTCAAATTAAAAATCTCTTCAAAAATGAAAATAGTGGACATGATATTACTCATCTAAAAAGAGTAACTAATTTAGCCTTAAAAATTCAAAGAAAAGAAGGAGGAGATAGGTTTGTCATTGGAGTATCAGCATTTTTGCATGATGTACATAGAATAATTGCCATTGAAGAAGGAAAAAAATATTGTAAACCAGAAGAATCATTAGATTTTGTAAATAAGTTATTAACAGATAATGAAATTAATAATTTTTATATAGAAAAAATTTTACATTGTATTAAATACCATGAAGAAACCAACTTTATGGGAAGACCAAGAATAGCAAAAGATATAGAAACACTTATATTACAGGATGCAGATAATTTAGATGCAATGGGAGCTATTGGTATTGCAAGAACTTTTACTTATGGAGGAGCACACAATATAAAAATATGGGATGGTAGAACATTAGAAAAAGTAGAAGATTATAGAGATATAAGTACAGATTCTCCTACAAGCATAGAACATTTTTATGATTATTTGCTAAAATTAAAAAATACCATAAATACAGATACAGCAAAAATATTGGCAGAGGGAAAATATAAATTCATGGAAGAATATTTACATGTATTCTTAAAAGAATGGAACATAGGAGTAGACGAAATTACAATAAAAAAGGAACCTTTTTAAAATTTCATTTTAAAAAGATTCCTTTTTACGTGAGTAGCAAATATATAAGTATAAAAACACTAATATTTATTGCTAATAAGTCCTACGCAAAAACTATCTCATTTGGCTTTCAGCTTGTTGTATTAACTTTCTAACCATTTGTCCACCGATTTTACCAGCGTCTTTAGCTGATATATCTCCATTATAACCTTGTTTTAAGTTAACACCAACTTCTCTGGCTGTCAAAAAAATATTTGAAGTAATCACCCTGTGAAATACGCTAAAATAAGTAGTTTTACAAAATCTCAAAAATATCTCAAAATATAAAATACATATCGTGGATTCCAAAGTATATTTCAATACTTTGGAATTTTTCTAAGTTTTAGGAGGATTTTATGAATGAAGAAAATAAAGTAAGTTACTATGCAATTATTCCAGCTAGTGTCCGTTATGATGAAGAACTAACTGATAAAGCAAAGTTACTTTATGGAGAGATAACAGCATTAAGTAACAAAGAAGGATATTGTTTTGCCACTAACAAATATTTTGCAAATTTATATAAATGTACTAATCGAGCAATTCAAAATGCTATTTCTAAGTTACAAGAAAATGGATATATTCATGTAGTAATTGAAGATAATTATCAAAGA
>CALXQG010000005.1 GCA_944390515.1 uncultured Clostridia bacterium | reverse complement strand
ACATTATTTTACGGGACAAAACATAAAAAGAAGAATTATGAGCCCAACGAGCTGCCAACTGCTCCACCCCGCGATGTATCAACAAAATAATTATACTACTTTTAGTACTATGCTGTCAACCTATATAAAGAAATTTTTTAAATAATCCAGAAATTTGTGTTGTTTATATAATTATATGAAGATATTAAAAAAGTATTCATATAATTTACAATAATTTTTAAACAGTTAGGGTGTTGACAAAAACAGGAATTTGATATAAAATATTAGTGTGAATTAAAGAGGCACAATCATTAATAATTACTCAATCATTGAAAAAAATGATGTAGTACAACACAATTAAGTGTTGTCTTTTTGTGCTTTAAAATAGAAGAGGAGGAGATTATGGAAAAAGAAAATATTTTAGGAACAGAAAAAATAGGAAAATTAATACGTAAATTTTCCATACCATGCATTATAGCATTAGTTGTAAATTCATTATACAATATAGTTGACCAAATATTTATAGGTTGGGGAGTAGGATATTTAGGTAATGGTGCAACAAACGTAGTATTTCCACTTACAATGGTTTGTTTAGCATTTGCATTAATGTTTGGAGATGGTAGCTCAGCATTCTTAAGTTTAAAACTTGGAGAAAAGAAAAAAGAGGAAGCTAAAAAGGGTGTTGCCAATGGTATAATGGCATCAATAATAGCATCAATTATATTTTTAATTGTTATGGTAAGCTTTTTACCACAATTGTTAAATATATTTGGGTGTACTGATGCATTAAGGCAATATGCATTGGACTATGGATACTTTATAGCAATTGGTCTTCCTTTTATGATGATAGGAACTACACTAAACTCAATAATAAGAGCCGATGGAAATCCAAAATATGCCATGTTATCAATGATTACTGGAGCTGTATTAAATATTATACTAGACCCAATATTTATATTTGTATTTAAAATGGGAGTAGAAGGAGCAGCCATAGCTACTTCAATAAGCCAATTTGTAACATTTTTAATGAATATACTTTATATTAGAAAATTCAAAAGTGTAGATATTAAAAAAGAAGATTTTAAAATAAAACCTTCAATTGTAAAAACAGTATCAATGCTTGGAATTAGTAGTTTTATTACTCAAATGAGCATAGTTGTTGTAATGGCAGTAGAAAATAATTTATTAGGTAAATATGGAGCCGAATCTGAATTTGGTTCAGAGATACCAATTACAGTATTTGGTATAGTAATGAAAATAAGTCAAATACTAAACAGCATTATAATAGGAATAGCTGCTGGAGCTCAACCAATACTTGGATACAACTATGGAGCTGCAAAATATGATAGAGTAAAGAAAACATTAAAAACTGTATTAGGAATAAGTGTAATTGTAAGTACAGTAGCGTTTATATTATTCCAAGCAATACCAGATAAATTAATATTGTTATTTGGTAGTGGTGATGCTAAATATATGGAATTTGCATGTTTAGCATTTAGAACATATTTAATGCTATGTATTTGTAATGGTATACAAATACCAACAGGAATATTCTTCCAAGCAATTGGAAAAGGAGTAAAGAGTGCATTTTTATCATTATCAAGACAAATATTATTCTTAATACCAGCCATGTTCGCACTAAGTAGTATATGGGGAATTTATGGATTTCTATTTGCAGGACCATTTGCAGATGGATTAGCATTCTTAGTTGCTACACTATTATTAATAGTTGAAATTAAACATTTAAAGAGAGCAAATGTTGTAAGTCAAACATTAATTGATGATACAAGTACAGACAACAAACTAAATAAACAAATAGTTATTACTTTATCAAGAGAATATGGTTCAGGTGGAAGATATATAGGAAGACTAATTGCAGATAAATTAGGAATAAAGCTATATGATAAAGATTTTGTTATAAAAGTAGCAGAAGAAACAGGATTATCACAAGAATATATTGAACAAAATGAGCAAAAAAGAACAGTTTTAGCAGCGTTAAATAATGGATATTATTCAGAATTTAACAATTCAGATGAACTATTTGCAAAAGAATCGGAATTAATTAAAGAAATTGCAAACAAAGAATCTTGTGTAATAATTGGTAGATGTGCAGATAGCATTCTAGCTGATAAGAACAATGTCATAAAGGTATTTGTTTATAGTAATATGGAAGATAAAATAAAAAGAGCGACTACATACTATGGAATGAATAAATCTAAAGCAGAGAAAGAAATAGAGAGAATAGACAAACAAAGAGGAAATCACTATAAATATTATACAGGAAAAGAATGGAAAGATTTTTCTAATTATGATATTTGTGTAAATAGTGATGCTCTAGGAGTTGAGAAAACTGCTGATATGATATGTAAAATAGTAGAAGAAAAGGAAAAAGTATTAGAATAAGAACAAAGGGTACTGTATAAAGTACCCTTTGTTTAAGTTTTAAAATAAACATTAGAGGTATAATTGCACAATGTAAAAGAGTATGATATTATATAGCCATAAAAAAGGGAAAGGATGGGTAGTATGAGAAAAAAATTGTTATTTATTTCTTTTATGGTAATTATAATTTGCATGATATTTACAAATATAGTAAAAGCAGATGATAATAGCAGTTTATATCTTGATAAGTTAGATTTCAAAGTGTATATACATCAAGATGGAAGCATGGATGTGGTTGAGACATGGAACATAGACATAAGAAATACAAATACATTGTATAAAACATTTGAAAAAGATAACAATAAATATACTTCAATCGAAAATGTAAAAGTAAAAGATGTAACAGCTAACAAAGAATTGACACAAATTAACGAAGAAATGTATCATGTGACTAAAGATTGCTATTATGGATTAGAAAATTCAAAAGGAGAATTTGAAATAGCTTGGGGCGTGGGATTGGATGATGATTATGATACTAGAAAGTACGAAATTTCATATACTGTAAAAGATGCAATAGCAAAATACAATGATTATGCAGAGCTTTATTGGCAATTTGTAGGTGCAGATTTTCAGATAGATGCAGATAAAATAACGGGAAGTATTACTTTGCCAAACGAAGCAGAAAGTATAGAAAATATATTAGTATGGGGACATACTGAAGGACTAAATGGAGAAATACATGTAACTGATAAAGATACAATAAAATTTCAAGTAGATAATTTTAATGCAGGTAGATATGTAGAAGTTAGATCTTTATTTCCAAATAATATGATAAAAAATACATCTAGAATATATAACCAAGATAGATACAACACAGTAATAGAAGAAGAAACTAAATGGGCAAAACAAGCTAATTTAAAAAGAAAATGGGAAGAAATTCAAGACGAAGTAATATCAGCATTTATAATTTCTATTATTGTGGCATTATGCATAATATTTATAGAAAAAGCTGTTAAATATGGAAAAATATTAAGCTCATGTAATAAATATAAACCAGAGCAGAAATTGGATTATTATAGAGAATTACCAGATAAAAATGTGACACCAGGAGAAGCGGTATATATACTAGACGAGCCATATGGTAGATTTAATAGAATTTTTGGCAAGATATTTTCCGCAACAATACTTAATTTAAAACTAAAAAAATATTTAGAACTAAGAGTAGAAAAACAGGAAAAAGGAAAAGATAAGATTTATATAAAAAGAATAAAAACATCTGATGACTCATTAAAAAGTGATGAAAAACAAATCTTAGATTTTATATATAAAATTAACAAAAAGAAAGAAGAAATTGAGATGAAAGATCTTGAAAAATATATTTCAAATCATTCAAGCTCAATAGAAACATTAATAAAGACAAATGAAAAAAATATTTTAAAGCAACTAGAAAAAGAAAAAATAATAGATTTAAAAGAGAAAGAAAAATTTGAAGACTATAGAGGTATTTCCGGAGTATACTTTGTTTTTGATATTATTACATTGACATTAGCATTTCCATTATCTATTGTTTTTGTTATAAATGGAATTTTGTGCTCTAAAATTAAGAAAAAGACTAATGTATTAACACAAAAAGGAATTGATAGTAAAGAAAAATGGAAGGGACTAAAAAAATACATGGAAGACTTCTCTTTGCTAGACGAAAAAGAGGTCCCATCAATAGAAGTATGGGAGCAGTATTTAGTGTATGCAACAGCTTTAGGAATAGCAGACAAAGTCTTAAAACAATTAAAAACAGTTTATCCAAACATAGATACAGATACACTAAATACTTCTACATGCATGTATTTTATGTATCATAGCAATTTTTCTACTAGTTTTAGCAGTGCTATAAGTTCATCAATTTCATCTTCATATTCATCATCGACTGGAGGCGGTGGAGGATTCTCAGGCGGTGGTGGCGGAGGCCGGTGGCCGGCGGCGGCGGTGGTGGCAGATAAATTACAGTTTCTAGTATATAAATAATAGTTATGAATATAATATTAGCAAATCATATTAAAATTTATATACTAGGAGGTTAGAAGTTGAATAATAAAAAAATATGGATAAAAAGTATCTTAATACCGCTTGTACTTGGGGGAATTGTAGGTATAATAATATCTAAATCTATGGATTATGATACACTAATTAAACCACCATTATCACCACCAGGATTTATATTTGGAATAGTGTGGTCAATACTATATATACTAATGGGTATTTCTTATGGAATATTAGATACTAAAAAATTAGTTGATGAAAAAGTAAATAAAATTTATTATTTACAACTTATAGCTAATCTGATTTGGCCTATAATATTTTTCGTATTTAAACAAAGATTGTTAGCTTTTATATGGATTATATTATTAGTAGTCTTAATAATATATATGATAATTACTTTCTATAAGAAAAATAAGCTTTCAGCATACTTACAAATACCATATTTATTATGGACATTATTTGCAACATACCTAAATTTAGGTGTATATATACTTAATAAATAAAAAAATACCATTGTTATTTCTATAGCAATGGTGTTTTTATTCATATAATAAAATTATTCTGTTTCCGATTTTATCAACTAATTTATCTTCTTTTAAAAGTTTTAACTCTCTCATCATAGCACTTCTATCTACATTTAAGTAGTCTGCCAAATCCGTTAATGAAAGTGGAAGTTCAAAAGTTTTAGATAACTTTCTAGTAGATATAAGAGAAAAATACATTAAAAGTTTATCTCTTGTGCTTCTTTGTGTCAAAAGTTCTATTCTAGTATTTAAGTCAGTGATTTTGTTTAAAATTAACTCTGGTAAATGTTCAGCAAGTATTTTATGGAACTCACAACCTTTTGTACAAGGTTTCTTCAATTGATCATAAGTATAAAAAAGAACAGTACAATTTGACCTTGCTTCTACTAAAAGTTCATTGTTAGTAGTAACTTTATAAAAAACTTCACCAAATATAGCATTTTTGGAAAAATGTTCAACAATTGTTCTATTTCCATTTAAGTCATATCTAACTAAATCTGCATTACCACTTAACAATATACAAAGTTGGTTACGTTTCTGTATATATGTAGTAATGACCTGATTTTTAGAAAAAGTTTTTTTCTGTGCTTTATTACAATCACACGAAAATGTATAAATAAAGTTTTCAATATTAAAATTTGTATTCATTCAATCTGCACCCCATATCTACATAAAACTATTATAAATGAAACAAGGTGTAAAATCAATAAAATAAGGCAAAAAATATGTAATAAAACTGTAATATTTTTTTATACTAAATATTCCTCAACAGGCTCTAAGATTATAGAATAATATGCATAATATGTGACTTATGCAACAGAAAAAAATGAAAGATAATATATAATAAAATAAAAAATGATAAGTTGGAAAGGAGCATAAATGAAGGTAATAAAAAGAGATGGAAGAGCTGTAGATTATGATAGAAGTAAAATACAAATAGCCATCGAAAAAGCAAATCAAGAGGTATCATCTTCAAATAGAGCTTCTACAGAAGATATAAAATCAATAATTCAATATATTGAAGAACTAGATAAGAAGAGAATATTAGTTGAAGATATACAAGATATAATTGAAGAAAGACTCATGCAGATAAAAAAATATGAATTAGCGAAAAAGTATATTGTATATAGATATACCAGAGCACTTGTAAGAAAACAAAATACAACAGATGAGACCATACTTGGAATTATTAGAAATGAAAATTCAGAAGAAAAACAAAATACAGCAATGACAGCAGCAGAACAAAGAAACTATATTGCAAGTGAAGTTTCAAGAGATTTGACTAAAAGGCTTTTGCTTCCCGAAAAAATAGCAAAAGCAAATGAAGAAGGAATGATTTATTTTCACAATGAAGACTATTTTGTGCATCCCATGATTAATAGTAGCTACATTAATATGGAAAGCATTTTAGACAATGGAACAATTGTAAATGGAAAAATGATAGAACAACCAAAAAGTTTTCTAGTAGCATGTATAATAGCAACACAAGTGATTGCAACTATATCTAGCAATCAATGCTTTGGACAAAGCATAAATATGTCCTGTTTTGGAAAGTATTTAAGAAAAAGTTATGATAAATACAAAGAGCAAATAGAAAGAGAATACAAAGGAAAGCTTACAGAGGAATTTATAGAAAATTTAGTAAGATTAAGAGTACAATCAGAATTGCAATCAGGCATACAATTATTCCAATATCAAATAAATACACTAGAAGCGATAAATGGTAAAGAGCCTGTCGTAACACTATTTTTGCATATTGATGAACAAGATAAATACTTAAAAGAAAATGCAATGATAATAGAAGAAATATTAAAGCAAAGATATGAGGGCTTAAAAGATGAAAATGAAAATATAGTTACACCAGAATATCCTAAACTAGTATATGTATTAGATGAATGTAATGCATTAAATGGAGGAGAATATGACTATATAACAAAACTTGCAATAAAATGTTCTGCAAAAAGAAAATATCCAATATATTTATCTGCAAAAAGGATGAGAGAAAATTATAAAGGAAATGTATTTTGTCCAATAGGAAACAATATTTTTCTAACGCCTTGGAAAAATGAAGAAGGAAAATATCAATTTGAAGGAAGATTTAATCAGGGAATAGTAAGCATAAATTTGCCGCAAATAGCAATCTTGGCAGATGGGGATGAACAAAAATTTTGGAATATTTTAGATGAAAGATTAGAGTTATGCTATGAAGCTCTAATGTGTAGACATTATTCATTAGTAGGAATTGAGTCAGATATAAGTCCAATGCATTGGCAACATGGAGCTATAAGCAAATTAGAAAAGAGAGAAAGAATAGATTCTCTTTTATATGGAGGGTATTCTATCTTAACACTAGGATATATAGGCATAGCCGAAATGGTAAAACTAATCAAAGGAAAAGCTCTTTCTACAGAAGAAGGGCATCAATTTGCATTAAAAGTAATAAAGCATCTAAAAGAGACTTCACTTAAATGGGAAAAGGAAACTAATATTGAATTTGTAATTTGTGGAATGATATCTGAAAGATTAGGTAAAAGATTTGCACAAAAAGATAAAGAAAAGTTTGGAACAATCAAAGATATCAATGATAAAGGAAAATACACGAGTGCGTATTGCTTAAACAAAAAAGAAAATATAGGTTTATATGAAAAATTACAATTGGAAAGTGATTTCGAAAAAATTTCATTAGGAGGAGTAATATCATATATAAATATAAAAAAATTAAATGAGACTGAGCTTGAAAATATAATCAAGTATATATATGAAAATATACAGTTATCAGAATTTGAAAACTAAATCTATATAAATAGTTTCTAATAAAAAAATTACATAATATCAAAATAAATGAAACAATGCCCAAACATAGATAAATACAGCAATTAATTTGTAATATAAATGTAATATAAAAAAAATAAAATTAAAAAACAGTATTTTCTAGTGCAAAATAAGTCGAAAAATAAAAAAGACATAATTTGTGACTTTTGCAACAGAAAAAAGAAATAAAAGGGATATAATATAACCATAATAAATAAGGGGACAAGTTTGAGAAACAAACAAAAAATGCACCTCAGAGAAAGGAAGGAAAAAAATGCAAGTAATTAAAAGAGACGGAAGAGTAGTAGAATTTAATCCAGAAAGAATAATAAAAGCAGTAACATTAGCTATGTCACAAACACCAGGAGGTGTAGATATAGATTTAGCAAATAAAATAGCATCAGGAGTTCAAAAACAATTTGAAGATAAGTTACAAGCCACTGTTTATGAAATACAAGATGCAGTAGAAAAAAAATTAATGGCATCTTCAAGAAAAGAAGTTGCACAAAGTTATATTACATATAGATATAATAGAGATGTTGCAAGAAAATCAAAAACGAAAGAGGTATTTTTAGATATTATAGGAGCTAAAGCGAATGACATTACAAGAGAAAATGCAAATATGAATGCTGATACACCAGCAGGAATGATGATGAAATTTGCCTCAGAAACAACAAAACCATTTGTTGACGACTTTCTATTATCACCAGAAGCAAGAGAAGCAGTAAAAGGTGGATACATTCATGTTCATGACAAAGATTATTATCCAACAAAATCATTAACATGTTTACAACATCCATTAGACAAAATACTAAAAAATGGATTTAAAGCAGGACATGGTTCATCAAGACCAGCAAAGAGAATAGAAACAGCAAGTATTCTAGGTTGTATTTCAATGGAAACAGTACAAAATGAAATGCATGGAGGACAAGCAATACCAGCATTTGACTTTTATTTAGCACCATATGTAAGAATGACATATAAAGAAGAAATAAAGAAAATAGCTGAATTTATTGAAAAAGATTTAACACATTTGCTAGATATAGAAATTGAAGACTATATCAGTAAACCAGTTAAAGGATTAGAAGGAGACAAAAAATACATACAAGAAGCTATAAACAATACAGTAGGTAGAGTTCACCAATCAATGGAAGCATTTATACATAATATGAATACAATCCACTCTAGAGGAGGAAATCAAGTAGTATTTAGTTCGATAAATTATGGAACAGACACATCTCCAGAGGGAAGATGTATAATTAGAGAAATTTTACGTTCTACAGAAAGAGGAGTAGGTAATAATGAAACTCCAATATTCCCAATTCAAATTTGGAAAAAGAAAAGAGGAGTTAACTATTTACCTGAAGACAGAAACTATGATTTATATAAATATGCATGTGAAGTTACAGCAAAGAGATTTTTCCCAAACTTTATAAACTTAGATGCATCATTTAACCAAAGCGATAAATGGAGAGCTGACGATCCTGAAAGATATAAATATGAATGTGCTACAATGGGTTGCAGAACCAGAGTATTTGAAGATAGACATGGAGAAAAAACTTCAGTAGGAAGAGGAAACTTATCATTCTCAACAATAAACCTACCAAGACTTGCAATAGAATCAGCATATGAGGCACAAGAGCAAACTGGAATAAAATTTGAACTTGGAAGAGGTTCAGAAGAACACATGACACCTGCATACAAAAAAGCAGTAAAGAAAATATTTATGCAAAAACTAGATAAGTATGCAAATATAACAGCAAGACAATTATATGATAGATATAGATTCCAATGTACAGCAATAGCAAAACAATTTCCACTTTTAATGTCTGGATTATGGGTAGGAAGTGAAGAACTAAAACCTTTTGACTCAGTAGAACCTGTATTAAAACATGGAACATTAGGAGTTGGATTTATAGGATTAGCAGAATGTTTAACTGTACTTACAGGAAAACATCATGCAGAATCAGAAGAGTCTCAAAAATTAGGACTAGAAATAATAGGAGAATTAAAAGAGCTTATAACAGGATTTGCAGACAGATATGACTTAAATTACTCTGTTTTAGCAACACCAGCAGAGGGATTATCAGGAAGATTTACAAAAATAGATAGAAATGAATTTGGAACAATCTTGGGAGTAACAGATAGAGATTATTATACAAATAGCAATCATGTGCCAGTATGGTATAAATGTACAGCAGAGCAAAAGGCTAGAATAGAAGCACCATATCATAAACTTACAGGAGGAGGACATATCTTCTATATAGAATTAGATGGAGATGCAACACATAATCCTGAATCAATCGAAGCTGTTGTAGATTTAATGGACAAGTATGATATGGGATATGGAAGTGTTAATCATACAAGATCAAGATGTATGCATTGTGGATTTGAAAATGCAGATGCAAACCTAAAAGTATGCCCAGTTTGTGGAAGTGATGAAATAGATACAATTCAAAGAATAACAGGTTATCTAGTAGGAACAACATCTCGTTGGAATAGTGGAAAACTTGCAGAATTAAAAGATAGAGTAACTCATACAGGATTAGGTTCAAATTAGAATTATAAATACAATAAAAAAGGGATGATATAAAAATGAACATGGCAGGATTTTATGACGAAAGTATATCAAATGGACTTGGATGGAGAGCAGTACTATTTGTTAGTGGATGCCCACACAACTGCCCAGGATGTCATAATAAGATAGCACAAGACTACAATTATGGAGAAAAATTTGATAAAAAAGCAATAATAGATAGAATTTGTGATAACTCAATTTTAAAAGGAATTACTATCAGCGGAGGAGAACCTCTATGTGAACAAAATATTCCAGAGGTACTAGATTTTATAAAAGAAGTAAAAAAAGTAAGACCTAATTTCAATGTATGGTGCTATACTGGATATACATTAGAACAATTAGAGGACAGAAATGATAATATAACAAATGAAACATTGAAAAATATAGATGTGTTGGTAGATGGAAGATTTGTAGAAGAACAAAAAAATCCAACATTAAAATTTAAAGGTTCTGCAAATCAAAGAATATTAGATGTTCAGGAGTGTTTGAAAGAACATAAAATAGTACAAGTTGCATTGTAAGAAAAAGGATATAGAAAGTAAAATTTCTATATCCTTTTTCTAATATCCTATTATCTCGTTATACGTATCAATTGCAAATTTATCAGTCATACCAGAAATATATAATATAATGGCCAAGTAAAAGTTTTCGGGAGAATTCAAATCAAATAGAGTTTTATTCTTTAGCTTAGATCTATCTGAAAAAACATAGTAATTATTAAACCAATCAACAAATCCATGTATTAAATTTGGATAAAATTTTGCTAATTTATCTAATTTTTCAAAAGTATTGTCACTATTATAACAGCTTTTCAAAGTATTATAAATTCTATTTAAAACAACTGAAAAATATTCATCAGAAGGCTTTAAAAAATTAGATAGGTATATATGTTCATAATTAAACTTTTTAATTTTATTCATAAGCTCCAAAGCTTCACTAGAAAAGCATAGTCCTTTTTCAGGAGAAGAATTATTACATAAATCATAAATCAAGTTATTTATTATTATGGTATTATTAATAGTTCTATCAGTAGGTCTTAACAATTTATATAATTCATCTAAATGCTCGTCCAATATACCTAAAGTTACAGCATCTTCAATATCACGACCTATATATGAAATTTTATCAGCTATTTTAACAACGCAAGCTTCCCAGGTGTATGGATAAAATTGATTAGGATAACTATATTCATCTAAATTAATAAATTCATTTCTTGGCTTAATAGAATTTTCATCAATTTCACCACAATGAGAAATTATACCATCTCTTACACCATAAGTTAAGTCCAAATTTTGTTTGAATCCTTCGTTGTCTTCAAGCAATTCAATATTATCAACAAAGAATAAACCATTTTTTTCATGCCAAAAAGAAGTATGTAAATCCTTTTGACAAATTTTATTTAATATATTTTCGCCTTTATGGCCGAAAGGACTATGACCTAAATCGTGAGAAACTGCAATGGCTCTTGTTAATTCATCATTAAGACCTAAATAATGAGCAATTGTATAGCTGATTGACTCAACATGATTAACATGTTCAATACGAGTACAAATATGATCATTTTGTGGAGAATAAAAAACTTGAGTTTTATGTTTTAGCCTCCTATATGCGTTACTATGAATTACTCTTGTAAAATCCCTTTCAAATTCAGAACGAATATCGTTATTTCGTGCATAAAGTGGTTTTTCACGAGATATTATATTATTCCACTTTGGGTTATTTTTATTGGCACTAACATCTTTAAAAATTTGTTTCATCAAAATTTAATTCCTTTCTTTTTGTTCATTTTATTTTTCATATACCATTATATAGGTATCTATATAGCATGTCAATAAGAGGAGAAAATAAGCTAAACTTCATAAGTTTTTTACTCAACAAAAAAGCGAACAAATTTTTGAAAAAGTATTGACAAAATAAAAAAACAGATGTAAAATAATACAAACAAAAGTTTGAGAAGAAAAACAGGAGGTAGTCAATATGAAAAAAGAGAATATGTTTAAATCAGTAAAAATTTTTGGAATTAATTATGAATTAAAAATAATATATAAACGTGTTAAAAATCCTAAATTAGACTTAAAAGAAAAACAAATAGAGATTAGCCTTCCTAATAAATATAAAAAAATAGAAAATAATATTATAATAGAAATGCTACTTCAAAAAATGTATGATGCTATTGCAAATAAAGAATTAGAAATTATAATGGAAAAAGTTAGAACAACTCTTAAATTTGCACCAGATGACTACAAAATAATGAGGTTGGACAAAAGACTAGGAAAGTGTCTAGCTAATAAGCTTATAATAAATCCAGATATAGTAAAATTTAGAAAAGATATAATAGAGTATGTGGTTTTTTATGAATTTTGTAAATTAAAAATAAATAAGACAAGTAAAAAATTCTATGATACATTAAAGCAATATATGCCAAACTATGAAAATTATGCGTATGAATTAGTCGGAGAACAATATTAATGGATGTAGAATATGCATCTTCTACATCACTAGAAATTAGTGTACACTATTAAATATTACTATAGAACATAATATATAAAAGGGTTAGTAATATTAAAAGAAAACAGATTCAGATTAAGAAAAAATCAAGAAAAATGTATTAACATATTATGTTATAATAAATAATAGATAACAAAAAAATATGAATGAAAAGGTATGATCATACCAAGAATAAAATCACATCGAATTTATTAAATTTCTTAATAATGCATAGAATATACACTCATAGAAACTAAAAGTCAACCTTTTTATTAAAAAAATAAAAAATAATTAAAAAAAGTGTCGAAAAATGTCGAAAGACTTGAAATCAATATTTCAAGTCCTCGATAATACAATTAAATCATGTAAATAAATCAAACATTATTAATATTATTTATTCAAAACTAATTCTTTATACTTTTGTGCTGCTATTTCAGGGTTATGTGGACCATTAAAACTCTTTATAGGAGCAAATTCTTCGTCATCATTTATTCTTAATAAAGCAATGTTATCAAAAAATGAGAATGCATCAAATACAAACTGCTCAAATTTATATATATTAGGTTCGTCAGGAACTTGTTTCATACCTTCTGAATTTACAAATGGATTTTTTCTAAAAGCTCTATGATATGGTAATTTTATAGTAGACATTTTCTTTATAGCATCAAGACTAAATAAATGTGCTAACATATTCATTTCTCTATATAGGTAATTCCCTTTATTATCTGTGATTCTAGATAATTCATCACTAAAAAGCTCACAATCAACAATACTAGGTTTTCCTGATTTTCTAGCAAAAACCCATGAAGTATCAGAAGGAATACTTTTAAATAGAGTTTTAGAACCAATTTGGCATTTAGAACTAATTGTATATCCTATAAAAACAGGATCTAGTGGATTTAATAAAACATTATCCACTCCTCCAACAAATAACCATTCAAGCTTTTTTTGTTCCATTGTTTTGATTAAATTTGATTTCTTTAATGCATAAAATAAATTTCCATTACCATTAGAAGCAAAATTAATTTTATAAATCTCAGACAATACTAACTTTTTTTCAACATTTATTACTGGCAAATTATCTTGAACAAAGAAATACAAATTGTTACTATCATAATCAAAATAATTATTTTGTTCAAAAAATTTAATAGTATCAAAATGATTATTTGTACTTGTCATAATATACCACGGAATTTGAATATTGTATTTATCAGATGTTTTCTTTATGTAATCACATAATATTTCAAATAAAGATTTTTTAGGGATTACGTCTAAACAAAAAGCACCTTTTGGGCCATTTACACCTAATCTTGTTCCTTGACCACCCGCAAGGGTAATAACACCAACTTTTCCAGATTTTATTGCTTTTACCCCAGTATTAAAATATTGCTTTAACTTGAAAGGTGTCAAATCTGCTTTTACGGTATACTTTATTGGTTCAATTTCTTCAGTTGATTTGAGTATATCTTCTTTAGATTTTTCAAATAAATATAAAATCTCTTCAAAATTAATATTAAGTATTTGATTTAATAAATCAGCTCTTTGAGCATCAGTTAATTCACTATAAAAATGAAGTAAATGCTCTTGATTATATTTTTTTAAAAGCTCTCGGGCTCTTTCTAATCTATCCTCCATATGCATACCCCCAATATGGATAGTAAAATTATAAAGTAGACTTCATACTAGAGTAATTTGTAGCACTTTTTAGTTCTAATGCCAATCTTTCTTTAGATGGTAAATTTGAGTTTTTTAAAAGTTCTACTTCTCTATCTACGTCATATGGTAATCTTATTAAATTAAAATTAATTTGTGATAATTTTTGACTATTTAAAATACCCTCTAAAATCATATATGACGCTACTGCAGAAAATTTATTAGTTTCATCATAATAATTATCATTTAACATTTCAATAGGGATTCCAACACTACCTGGATTAAAAATAGTTTTATTTCTTATGCGAACCAAATTAGGTGTATGTATATGACCATATCCAACAATATCAGGAACAGAATCATTATCTGATTTTCCTATGAACTCAGTATTTTTAAACATATCCATTGGATCTGTTATTTCTTGACCAGAGTATATAGTATTCTTATTTGAAAACATTGGATTAAATATATAGTCTAATGCAAATGGAGAAGCATGAAATAACCTAATTAAATAGCCACTCATATAAAAATCATAACATATTGGCAAATTACGTAAAAAAGCAGCACGTTCTTCACCAATTAAATCTCTCGTCCAAAATCTACCTTTTGGAATATCAGGTGCAGTTATAACTGAATCACAATTACCCTTTAAAAGAATATCACATTTTTCTCTAACAAGGTCTATTACCAAATCTGAATGACAGCTTTTAAGTACATAATCTCCCAAACAATATATTTTACTTATTCCTCTATCTTCTATGTCCTTAAGTACAGCTCTTAATGCTGTAATATTCCCATGTATGTCGGAAATAATTGCAATCTTGTCCATAATCACACCTCCAAATCAAAGTTTTTAATAATATTATAATATATAAACTGATATATTTCAACAATAACAAATTAACAATTGATAAAAAAGTGTATATTATATATATAATAATATTTAATATAAAAGGAGGAGTGAGTATTATGTTAAAACATATTGGTAATACTCCAATGATAAAAATTTTATATAAAAATGGAGAGAGAATTAACTCTATATATACAAAATTAGAATTTTATAATCCTACAGGAAGTATAAAAGATAGAGTAGCATATTATATCATACAAAAAGCTAAAGAAAGAGGAGAATTAAAAGAAGGTATGCCAATAGTAGAAGCTACAAGCGGAAACACAGGTATAGCTTTAGCAGCATTAGGTGCATATTTTAATCATAAAGTATATATATTTATGCCAAACTGGGCTAGTAAAGAAAGAGTAGAATTAATGAAAAGCTATGGAGCAGAAGTTATACTTATTTCTAGAGAAGAGGGAGGATTTAGAACATGTCTTGAAAGAGCAAAAATCTTATCAGAAGAAAAAAATGGTTTCTTAGCAAATCAATTTTCGAACATAGACAATTTACTAGCACATTATGAAACAACTGGAGAAGAAATAGTAGAAAAGATTCCAGAGAAAGTTTCCGCATTTATATCAGGAGTTGGAACAGGTGGAACCTTAATGGGAGTAGGAAGAAAACTAAGGAAATATAATGAAGATATAAAAATAATAGCATTAGAACCTAAAAAAATGCCAATCATTTCACAAAATAAAATGATTGAAAACCATAAGATAGAAGGTATAGGTGATGACTTCGTTCCAGACTTATTGGACAAAAATATGCTAGATGAGATTATTTTAGTTGATGATGATGATTCAATAAATATGTCAAGAAGAGTAGCAAAAGAATTAGGGCTAGGAATTGGAATATCATCAGGAGCAAACTTGATTGCGAGCATTATTTACCAAGAAAAAGAAAATGAACCAGTTGTAACTGTATTTGCAGATGATAATAAAAAATACTTAAGCACAGATTTATCAAAGCAAATTGATACAAATAAAGATTTTATATCCAATAAAATAGAACTTATAGGATATGAAATAATATAGTAAATTTTTAATACAATAAAACAAAAACATAATTCCTTTCATAATATATTATAGATATTAAAGAAAGGAGTTTTTTTGTGAAAAAGAAAATAATTATAACTAGTTTATTTATAGTAATATTATTATCAATTACAGTCCCTATATATGCACTTTCTCCGTCTAGTAATCAAATATATAAAGGAATAGATGTAAGTGAATGGCAAGGTAATATAGATTTTGCAAAAGTAAAAGAAGCAGGAAAAGAAATTGTATATATTAGAGCAGGGCAGGGCTTTAGCTACAAAGATGCAAAATTTGAGAGAAATTATGAACAGGCTAAAAAAAATGGATTAAAGATAGGAGTGTATCATTATGTAACAGCGAGAAGTGTGGAAGATGCCAAAATTCAAGCGAAATTCTTTGCATCATTAATATCAAACAAACAAATAGATTGTAAATTAGCAATGGATTTTGAATCATTTGGAAACTTGAATAGTAATCAAATAAATGAAATTGCATTGGCATATATGAGAGAATTAGAAAATTTAACTAAAAAAGAGGTAATTGTTTATAGCAATACATATGATGCAAAATATATCTTTAGTAAAGAAGTTGCGAAATATCCTTTATGGGTAGCACAATATGGAGTTAACGAACCACAAGATAATGGAAAGTGGAATAATTGGGAAGGATATCAATATACTTCAAGTGGAAGAGTTAATGGAATAAGTGGAAATGTAGATTTAGATGAATATACAAACGATATATTTTTAAGTAATACAGAAGAAGTACCAGAAGTAGAAAATCCAAAATGCGATTACGAAGACAGAATTTTATATAAAGTTCAACCAGGTGATACATTGTCACAAATAGCATTAGAATATAATACTACAGTAAGTCATCTGGTAGAAATAAATAATATATCAAATCCAAATCTTATATATTCTGGGGAAATTTTAACGATTTCATGCAATCATAATAATACAACAAATTGCAATCAAACTGACGATAGTAATAAAGAAAATAATAACCAAAATATAATAAATTATACAATAAAAAGAGGTGATACATTATCTCAAATAGCTCAAAGATACAATACAACTGTAGCAAGTATTGTTAGCCTAAACAATATATCAAACCCAAACCTTATATATGCAGGTGATACTATAAAGATACCACAAAATAATAGTCAAACACAAAACGCATATTATAAAGTACAAAGTGGAAATACCTTATGGGGTATTGCACAAAGGTATAATACAACAGTAGCAAATTTAGTAAGACTAAATAGAATAAGAAATCCAAACTTAATATATGTTGGGCAAATAATAAAAACAAGATAAGGTATTACTATAAATGAATTAGACATTTCTATAAAAACCCACTCACTAGTATTGACAAAGCTTACATGTTTAATGTATAATATTATCTGTTCGTTATACAGAACAATATGAAATCCCGCACCAAGCACTTATAGGTGTAATACTGGAAGGAGGGGAATAAAATGTCAGAGGTTAAAGTTAATAATGGAAATATAGAAGATGCCTTAAAAAGGTTTAAAAGACAATGTGCAAGAAATGGAGTATTGCAAGAAGTAAGAAAAAGAGAGCACTATGAAAAGCCTAGCGTAAAGAGAAAGAAAAAATCAGAGGCAGCTAGAAAAAGAAAATTCTAGAAAATAAAAATAAGTAAATAATAGAGAACACATTACTAAAAGTAGTGTGTTTTTTTGTAGATTACTTTAAAAAATTATAATTTTAAAAGATATTTTAGAAGAATGCCATAATAATCTTGTATAAATCAGCCATAATAATATATAATATTATAAGTTTTTAAATAGAGATGAAAGGAAGATATAATATGAGTTATAAGAAAAAAGAAATAAAACAAGGAATAAATATCCATAATATAACTACAAATAAATTTAAAACAAATTTGTATGCTATATTTTTGACTACACCATTAAATAGAGAAAATGTTACTAAAAATGCATTGATTTCAGCTGTGTTAAGAAGGGGATCTCAAGAATTACAATCACAAGATAAAATTAGTAAAAAGTTAGAAGAAATGTATGGTGCAGTATTTGATTGTGGAATTGAAAAAACAGGAGATAACCATGTTTTAAAATTTTATTTAGAAGCAATAAGCGAAGAATTTTTACCAGAAAAAGAAGAACTTGCAAAAAAATGCCTAGAGATTTTAACAGGAATAATATTTAATCCACTTATAGAAAATAATGGATTTAAGGAAGAATATATTGAAAGTGAAAAAAATAATTTAAAACAAATAATTAATTCGAAAATAGACAATAAAAGAACATATTCTATAGAAAGATGTATTGAAGAAATGTTTAAGAACAGACCATATGGGTTATATAGGTATGGATATATTGAAGATTTAGATAAAATTACACCAGAAAATCTATATGAATATTATAAAAAACTAATAAGTGAATGTAAGATTGACATATTTGTATCAGGAACTATTGATGAAGAAAAAGCTATAAAATTAGTTGAAGAAAATTCTACAATACAAAACTTAAATGCAAGAAAGCCTATATTTGCAGAAAACAAAGAAGATGAATTGGATGGAAAAGAAAAAATAGTAGAAGAGCACATGCAAGTATCACAAGGAAATCTAGTAATAGGAATGAATGTGAATAGTAAAGAACAGGAAGATAAATATGTTGCCTCAATATATAATGCAATACTAGGAGGAGGAGCTAATTCTAAATTATTCCAAAATGTAAGAGAAAAAGAAAGCTTAGCATATACAGCAGTATCAACATATAGAAGACAAAAAAATGCTATATTTATAAGATGCGGAATAGAAATAGGCAATTTCCAAAAAGCATTAGAAACAATAAAAAAACAATTAGAAGATATAAAAAACGGAGATTTTACAGATGAGGATATTAATAATTCTAAAAAATTAATTGTAGAGTCAATTAGAGGAATTAGTTCTGAACAGGACACAGAAATAACATACTACTATGGACAAGAACTATCAGGAGAGTTTACTACATTAGAAGAATATATGAGAAAAATAGAAAAAGTTAGTAAAGAAGAAGTAGAAAAACTAGCTAAGGAAATTAATATAAATACAATATATTTCCTAAGAGATTAATCGTAATAGATTGTAAAATAAAAAGTTTTGCAAATATAAAATTGACTCAAAGTTTAACAGATAGCTTTACAAGAAAGGATTTGATAATAAATGAAAATAATAGAAAGTTCTAAAATAAAAGAAAAAGAGTACATTGAAAAATTAGATAATGGAATGACAGTAATTGTAATACCAAAGCCTAATCTAGACAAAAAATATATCATATGGGGAACTCACTTTGGTTCAATTGATAATAGATTTATTATGCCAAAAACAGGAGAAGAAGTTTTTATCCCTGATGGAGTAGCACATTTCCTAGAACATAAAATGTTTGAGCAACCAGACGGAACAAATAGCTTGGACACATTAATGGCTTTAGGATTAGATGCAAATGCATATACCACAAACGACCATACAGCATATCTTTTTGAATGTACTAACAACTTTTACAAAGGATTAGACGAGCTTATGGACTATGTGCAACACCCATATTTTACAGATGAAAATGTAGAAAAAGAAAAAGGAATAATAGGCCAAGAAATAAAAATGTATGATGATGAACCTAGTTGGAGAATGTATATGAATGCTATGGACTGTATGTACAAGAAAAACCCTATAAAAATAGACATCGCAGGAAGTATAGAATCAATAAGCAAAATCACACCAGATGTTTTATACAAATGCTATAATACCTTCTATAACCCATCAAATATGATAATGGTAGTATGCGGAAACTTTAAGCCAGAGCAAATTTTAGAAGAAATTAAAAAAAGATTAGTAAAGAAAGAAGAACAAGGAGAAATAAAAAGAATATATCCTGAAAAAGAAACAGAAATAAATATGCCATACAAAGAAGTAGAGATGGAAGTAAGTACACCAATATTTGCAATAGGATATAAAGATATAGAAGGAGCAGAAGATAAAAAGGAAATTGTAAGAAAACATATCGCTATAGAAATATTAATGAACATGATTATAGGAAAAAGTTCCAAAGCCTATAAGGAATTATATGAAGCGGGAGATTTATTATCTACACCAGATTTGGATTATGAATTTAGTGACGAATATGCACATATTTTAATATCCGGGCAATCAAAGAATCCAGATAAAATACAAGAAAAAATTGAAGAAGTCGTAGATAAATATAAAAAAGAAGGTTTAGAAGAAGACCATTTTAATAGAATAAAGAAGAAAATATATGGAGATTATGTTGTAGAATACAATAGTGTAGGAGAAATTGCAAGAATGTTTTTGGCAGATAAAATGAAAGGTATAAATAGTTTTGACTATATAGAAGAATATAATACTGTTACAAAAGACTATACAGAAGAAGTGTTAAAAAATGTCTTTAAAAAAGAAAATATGGTAATGTCTGTTGTAAAGTGTAAATAGGAAAATTAAAATGTAGAAATACGTCAAAAAAAGAAATACGAAAATTAGCAAAAACTGCTTAAAATCAACAGAAAAAGATTGACTAATTTGTAAAAATATGGTATTTTTAAAATATACAAAAGAAAAAAGCAAAAAGGAGAGTGGTTTTTATGTTAAATGATGAAATTTGTAAATTAAGAGAAAAATTAAATGAAAGTATAATCAGTGGGCTAGATTATGAAATAATATATAAACTAAGTGTTGAATTAGATGAACTAATCGCAGAATTTTATAGAAAAGAATTAGGAAAAAATAGTAGCAATATAAATGAAAATAGAAACAAACAAATAAACATTGTTATGGCATAAAATACTAATAGAAGTTATATACAAGCTCTAGGCGAATAAGTCTGGAGTTTTTATAATGCAAAAAATATTACAAAAATAGATTGATTTGTTAAAATAAAAAGAAAATAATATATACAAATTGTCGATTTATATGGTATAATAAAAATAAAATAGGAGGTAATCTAATGAAAATAAAAAACAGAATACTTATTTTTACTTTAATATTCATAATAATGTTAGCATTTAATAATATATCAAAAGCTGCTCAAGATTGGAGTGCAGTGTGGGAAGAAACTGAAATGTACGGAGGTGGAAAAGTAGAGTACCAGAATCCGAGCTGGACTATGGTAGACTCATATATTGCAGCAGCTGAACAAATAAGTGAACAAGAACTTAAAGGATTATCTAATGAAGATAGATTAGGTTTTATAAAATTTGTATCTGCCTTTACTGGTGATAACACAGGAAAGTTGCAATCAGACATACAACAATATAATGATCCAAACAGTCAAATAGCCAAACTTTACAGAAATATGGAATCAAAAATAAAATTTTTAGAAAGTAATTCTAGTTTGACTGATGAAGAAAAAACATACATAGAAAAAGATAAAATTATTTTTGAAAACTTTAATAATAAGCAAGAAGGATTTTCAAGTTATGAAGAATTTTTAGCCAATGCAACAACAACTCAAAAGATAAATGCAAGAATTTTAGGTGGGTATTTTGATAAGGCTGGAAATATAGTAGAGTTAACAAAAGAACAAATTGACGAAATAACTGATGAAGCAGGTGAAGAAATTGAGGAATCAAATGAAGCAAGCGACGAAATTGATGAAATGAACAAACCAGATCAGTCTGTATTAGACAGAAAACCAATAGGCTTATTGCCAGAAAGTGAATCAGATGGACAAATATCAATGGATGACACAATACAAGGAGCAATGGACTTTGTAAACAAGGGACAAGAAACAGTTATAGAACAAACAAAATTACAAAATGTAATAAAATCACTATACAACATATTGCTTGTAGTAGCAATGGTTGTAGCAGTTATAACTGGACTAATAATAGCAATAAAGTTCATGACATCGAGTGTAGAAGGAAAAGCAGAAGTAAAAAAAGTATTGTTGCCATATCTAATAAGTTGTGCAGTTACATTTGGAGCATTTGGAATATGGAAATTAATTGTAGAAATATTGAATAATTTAGAATAGCAGGAGGAATAAAAGATGAAAAGAATGAAATACATATTGATTACGTTAATATTAATAATATTAATGCTAATGATTCCAATTATATCAAATGCAGATATAAATATTAATCCAAGCGATTTTAAGCCAGGAGAAGTTACTAACGCTACACAATTTGTACAAAAAGCTAATATTGTAATAGGAGTTATACAAGCAGTAGGCTCTATTGTTGCAGTAGTAACATTAATAATAATAGGAATAAAATACATGCTTGCTGGAGTAGATGAAAAAGCTGAGTATAAGTCAACAATGATTCCTTACGTAATAGGTTGTTCAATGCTGTTTGTTATTTCAAATTTATTAGCATTTATATATAATATAGTGCAAAAAAACTTTAATTAGTAAGAAAAAATGCAAAAATAGTTGAAAAATGAAAAAATATAGTTTATAATTAATATGATAAGATAATATTATTTTAATAAAAGAGGAGGAAAATATGAAAAAAACTATTAAGATAGTAGCAACATTATTGTTAGTAATGATGTTATGTATGATGGGAACACAAGTTTTTGCTTTAACTGATACTTCTGACAAAGTATCAGAAGGAGGACTTATCGATCCAGGGAAACTAACAGGGACACAAACCGCTGGAGAAGATATAAGAGGTGTAGGCAATAAAATTATCGGTATTATACAAGCAGTAGGATCTGTAATTGCAGTTGTAGTTTTATTAATACTTGGTATTAAATACATGATGGGTAGTGCAGAAGAAAAAGCAGAATATAAAAAGACTATGTTACCATATTTAATAGGTGCAGTTATATTGTTATTAGCTTCAAATATAGTAGGCGCAATATTTAATACTGTAGGTGGAATATTTGGAACAGCTGCCTAAAATCTAAGCTTTATTAGGAAATACTTCCTAGTAAGGCTTATTTTTTTGTTTTAGAAATATTACAAAAATGTTACAAAAATATTACATTTTCTTTATTTTTTGACATAATACTAGAATATTTTTTTTTAGTATGATATAATAAATTCAGTGAATTTTAAATTAAACCGAAGCTGACTTATATTTGTTATTATACTAAGAGAGGAATGGTAAAAATGGGAACATATTTAATACCAAGAGATACAAAAGGAGAAGGTAGAATATTATTTGTTTTCTCAAAAAAAGCAC
The DNA here is from genome assembly GCA_944390515.1 of uncultured Clostridia bacterium. Lineage (GTDB taxonomy): Bacteria > Bacillota > Clostridia > TANB77 > CAG-508 > CALXVA01. The sequence continues at coordinate 14,212 of CALXQG010000005.1, read as the reverse complement.
TTATATACACTAGTGTAGGATTATTTATAGGTTTTTTATTATATAAACTAATGGCATGGATTCACCTAAATGTAGTAGGAATAATTTTTTTAGCATTATTTGCATTAATAGGATTTATCATTGGAACATGTAAGATACCTAATACAACAGCGTTTGAAATTACTAAAAAAACAGGTGGAGAAAATATAGACGAAATTATTTTAAGAGCCATTAAATTTAAAATGAAAAACAAAAACAAAATATATGTTTATACAAAGGAGGAAAATAAATGAGTATGGACTTACAACAATTTACCTTAATTATAGAAATAATTATAGCAATTATTATTGTCGCTATAATTGTCGCAGCAGGTGTATATATAATGATGAAAATGAAAATTTCTAAAATGCAAAAAGAAAATGATGGAGAAATAGAAGAAAAGAAAGAAAATAATAGCCCAAACGGAAAGCCATATAACAAACAATCTATTTTTAATTTTATGGAATTTGACAAAATAGAAGATAACATGATTGTTCAAAAAAATGGGAAAAGGTATTTAATGGTATTAGAATGTCAAGGCGTTAATTATGATTTAATGTCAGATATGGAGAAAACAGGTGTAGAGGAAGGATTTGTACAATTTTTAAATACACTAAGATATCCAATACAACTATATGTTCAAACAAGAACTATTAACCTAGAAAAAAGTATAAGAAATTATAAAGAAAGATTAAAACTAGTAGAAGACAATTTAAATAAATTAGAGTTACAGTATTCAAAAAATAAAGAAAAAGGGGTTTATTCTAAAGAAGAACAGGAAAAAGCTTTTTATGAACTAGTAAAACAAAGAAATTTGTATGAATATTCTAAAGATATAATTTATAATACAGAACAAATGAATAAAAACAGAAATGTTTTGAATAAAAAATATTATATAATAATCCCTTATTATTCAGAAGAAGCACAAAATGATAACTTAGATAAAGAAGAAATAAAAGGATTAGCCTTTTCTGAATTATATACAAGAAGCCAATCAATAGCAAGAGCATTGTCTTCAACAGGAGTTATAGGTAAAATATTAAGTTCTGTTGAATTAGTAGACTTTCTATATGTAGCATATAACAGAGATGAATCAGAGACATATGGAGTTGAAACAGCAATGAAAGCTGGATATGATGAATTATATTCAACTGCACCAGATGTACTTGAAAAGAAGAAAGAAGAACTTGAAAGACATATAGAAGATCTGGCTGTTGCAGAAGCTAATAATAGAATAAGAATTGCAACACAGAAGGAACAAGAAATAAAAGAAATGGTAGACAATATGGACGACATTATAACACAGAAAGTAAAAGAATTGCTAGAGGATAATAAAGAATATATTGGTGTAGATATTGCAAACTTAGCTATTGAAGACATAGAAAGAGAAGAAAAGGAGGAAAAAACGAAAAATGTGGGGACAAAAAAGAAAACAAAAAGAACTAGAAAAGAGGCAGGAGTATAATAATCCAACAAAAGAAATGCCTATTCTAAAAAAACAAACTGTAAAAGAATTAATAGCTCCAGCAGGAGTAGATGTTTCTAATATAGATCATATAGAAATCATATCTAATATGAAAAGATATGCACGTACATTTTTTGTATCAACACTTCCTAGAATGGCAACATTTCCAGAACTTTTTAGAGATATGTACATGTTTGGAGACACAAATACATCTATATACATAAACCCTATACCAGAATCAAAGTCACAAAATGAATTGAATAGAGTAATCAATGAGTTAGAAACAGAAAGAATTGTTGCAGCAGATAGAGGAAATATCAATAGACAAAGTACAATAACTCAAAAGAGATTTGAAACAGAGCAACTTAGAGATGAAATAGCAGCAGGATTCAATAAACTATACGAGGCATCTGTTATTACAACTTTATTTGCATACAGCTTGCAAGAACTAGATAAAATGACAAGATTATTATCAACTGAAATGTCAAAATCATTAGTAGGAATAAAAACAGCATGGGCAATGCAAGAAGAAGCTTTTAAATCAAATTTACCATTAATGGAAAATAAAATTGGAAAAACTCATGTTTTTGATAGAAGATCTATGGGAACAGTATTTCCATTTACATCATCAGAGGTTGGACACGAGACAGGAGTACCAATAGGATTTAATAAACAAACAGGACTTCCGATATTGTTTGATAATTTTCACCCATCTTTAACAAATTATAATATGGTTATATTTGCTAAATCTGGTGCTGGAAAATCTGTAACAATGAAAACTTTAATATCAAGGTCATATACACTAATGGGAATAGAAAGTTTAGCGCTAGACGCAGAAGGTGAGTATTCTATTGTTGCTGAAAGTTTAGGAGGAATTAACGTTGTATTAAGTCCGAACTCAAAAACAATTATTAATTTATTTGATATAGAAATTGAAACTGTAAAAGATGAAATTACAGGTAGAGAAAGAAGTGTAATAAACGTAGAAAACAAAGTTGAAGACGTTACACAAGCATTAGTTACAATGGCGAAAGGTAGTACAAGAAGCCAAGAAGTAAATGAGTTAACAAAACAGATTATAGCAGAAACTGTATATGAAGAATATCAAGCAAAAGGGATTAATAGCAATCCAGCAAGTTTATATGAAACAAAGGATAATGTGAAAGATATTAATTTATTAGGAAGACAAAAAAAATTAATGCCTACAATTGGCTCATGGTATAAAAGACTTGAAGCAAAGGCAAAGGTTAATGAAAATCCTGATTATAAATTCCATTATAGTTATTTATTAAAAGTTATGAAACAATATATTAGAGAATTTGATGGACAAATGGCATATTTCGATGGGCAATCAACATTTGAACTTCTAGAAGGAGCACCATTTATAAACTTAGATATATCACAACTAGAGGAAAGATTTGCAAGACCACTTGCACAACAAATACTACTATCTTGGATTTGGGAAAAATATGTTAAGAAAAACAGTGAAGATAGAGAAAAAGCAAAGAAGAAAAGAGTATTAGTAGATGAGGCATGGATGTTATTACCATATACCGAAGCTGTTGATTTTTTGAACACAATGGCAAGGCGTGCTAGAAAAAGAAATGTTTCTTTAGCGATTATATCTCAAAGATTTCAAGATTTTTATGAGAAACAAGAGGCACAGGCAGTACTTACTTCATCAGACACAAAATTATTCTTAGCACAAGATAAATCAGAAATAGAATATTTAAAAGAAGTATTTAAACTAAGTGAAGGAGAAGCAAATTTCTTAATTACATGCTTCAGAGGAGAAGGTATATTAAAAGTTGGACAAGACACAGCAATAATACAAATACAACCAACACAAAAAGAATTTGAATTTGTTGAAACAAACTTAAATAATATGGTTAAACAAAGAAAAAAACAAGAAATGTAGAGGAGGAAAAAACACATTATGAAGCTTTTTAAAGGACAAAAGAGTATATTACAAAAGATGATAATTGTCACAATAATAATAGTTATGCTATTTAATGTGGTTTTTCCAATTAAATCACGAGCAGCTATTCCAGTTATAGGAGACATAGCACAGTTACTTGTACAAGCAGCATTTAACTTTATAAGATTTACGGCTGATATTATAGAAGGAGGCATGCAATATTTCTTTGTAGGAGGAACAGATTCATTCTGGGTAATGTACAAAACAGATTCTCTTGAACAAGCAAACCAATATTTTAAAGATGCAGGTTATGATACTCAAGTGTTGTATGATAGTTTGCCAGCAGAAGTTGATGCTTCTAGCGTAATAAAAGTACAGGAGGATCAAATTTCAAAGTGGACAGACTATTTCTATAATTTTATGAGCAGTGATACAGATTTATCATATAATATACCATTTTTGCTTTTTACACCTGATAATATATTTTCAAATAGGATAGCAGCTTTTGATATAAATTTTATTGACCCTCCAACAAATAATGAAGGAGCACAACAAACAATTTCATCATCATTAAGAGAGACAATTTCAAATTGGTATAATGCATTAAGAATGCTAGCTTTAGCAGGAATGTTAGTAGTACTTGTATATGTAGGAATAAGGATGATGATTTCTACTTCTGCAACAGATAAAGCTAAATATAAAAGTATGCTAATGGACTGGTTAGTTGCAATATGTATGCTATTCTTCTTACATTACATTATGTTATTTACAATAAGGGTTACAGAGTCTATTACTGCAATGGTAAATAGTGCAGCAGGAACAACATGGATTGAAGTTAATGGTGAAGAAACCCACTATATAAAAACCAATATGATGGGCGCAGTACGTTTTCAAGCCGAAAATAATGACATGTATGTACAAGCAGGTTACACTATAATGTATATCATGTTAGTAGCATATACAGTAATATTTGGAATTAGATATTTAAAGAGGGTTTTAAACGTAGCTTTTTTAACAATTATTTCACCTTTAATTGTTATAACGTATCCTATTGATAAAATTAGTGATGGAAAAGCACAAGGATTTAGCATGTGGCTTAAAGACTACATATTTAATGCACTATTACAACCATTGCACTTAATATTATATACAATTTTACTAGGTAGCTCACTAAGTATAATGGTATCAAATAACAACCCAATTTATGCAATTGTTGCACTAGCATTTATTTCTCAAGCAGAAAAATTCTTGAAAAAACTATTTGACTTTGATAAAGCAAATGGAGGAACAGTGGACTCAATGGGATTTGCTGGCGGAGCATTGGCAATGGGATTAATGAGTAAATATAGCGGAAAAGCATTTGGAAAAGCTGGAGGCAAGCCAGGAGGAAATGTTCCTGCTGAGAAAAATCCAGGAAAAGAACTTCAAAAAACAAATAAAGGCTCATATGGTTCATTCCTAACTGCAGGAGCAGGAGAAGCTGGAACAGAAAATAATGCAGGAGGAACTCAGAATCCAAATGGAAGTGGAGAGACCGGACCAAACGTAAGAACACAAAATGCACAAGATAATCAAAATGGAACTCAAGGACAGAATGGATATGATATAGAAAGAAGAAATGCATATAGAAATGCATTAGACAATGGAATGTCACAAGAAGAGGCATTGGAATTAGTTAATCAGCAATATGGTGAAGGTAAACCAGAAGAACCAGAAGCTACAAATCCAGACTTAATAAATGCAGACACTGCAAGGGAAGAATTGAATGTTACGGAACCAGATTATGCTAATATGTCAACAATGGATATAATTGGACAAGGTATTAGTAATAAACTAAATTCAATACCAGAAGCAGCTAAAGAAGGTTATAATAACTTTAAAAATATGTCTGGAGAAGAAAAACGAATTACAGTAGGAAGAGGTTTGAAAAAAGTTGGAAGCTTTGTAGGAAAAGCAGCACCAATAGTTGGAGCAGTGGCTGGTGCAGCTACTGGATTTGCACTAGGTGCCACAACAGGAGATTTAGGAAAAGCAATGCAAGGAATTGGTATAGGAGCAGGCGCAGGTGCATATGGAGTAAGAGCTGCTGGAAGAGCAATTACTGGAGCTGCTGGAAATGTTAATGCTAGAGCTCAAAAAGCAAAATATAGCTTGGCAAGATCTGCTTTAGGATATGAGGGTGCAAAAAAATGGATGGATGCTAAAACAGATGTTAAACAAAAACTAGACTTTAAGAAAGATAAAGAAAATGTAGCATTTGCAAAAGACTTAGCAGCTAAACTAGGAAAGAAAGATTACAAAGAAGTATTAGAAGATGTTTATGCATTAAAATCAGCTAGAGTAAATGATGATAAGATGATTGAGGCAGCATTAAAAGTTAAAGATGACAATAAACTAGGACAACAAGAAATGGTTAAACTTGCTAGTGATACAAGCAAGACATCAGAAACAATGTTATTCGGTCAAACAGAGTCAAAGATATTAGTAGACAATTTAACACAAAGCCTTATATCAAAAAGTAATGGGCAATTATCAGAAAAACAAGCAAGAAATAATGCGGCAAGATATTTAGAGAATATGAGAGCTATGTATAATGAAAGTAGGTAAAAGTAATAGTTAGTCTAAGCCTGGTAAGTAGTATAAGTATTACTTATCAGGTATGTTTATCTAAGGAGAAATTAATACACATTTCTCTTTAGATAAGCAAAGAATATGAAGTAATAGGTTAATAGACATAAAAACATGATTCCATAAGAAAGGAGAAAAAGATGCAAGACGATTTAAATAGGGAAAGCCAAGAATTAACTAATCAAAATCAGGAACAAAGATCTGTAGAACAAGAATTAAAACAAAAAGTAGAACAAATAGCGAAAAATAAAGCGAAGAAAGGAATAAGCAAATTACTTCATAAAGGATTACGTATTATATCTACAGCCATATCTACAATTATATCAGGAATTGTTTCAATATTACCATGGATAATAATTCCAATAATTATAATTGTGGGTTTTATCTCTTTCTTTTCAATATTCTTTAACCAAGACGACATGAACACAGAGGGGGGAGCTGAATTTTGGTTCCCAATTGCAAAAGAAGATATATATGATAAATATTTTGTAGACGGAGATAAATCATCAGGTGCACTAATTCCATATGAAGATTCTAGTGTAGATAAAGAAAGAACAGTCATCACATCGCCTATGGGACCAAGAAACAGGAACAGTGCTGATTATTATACAATAACATGGGATGAATTTAATGCATTGTCTTCTGCAGAACAAGAAAAATTTCATAGACCTGGTTATACTGTACAGCAAGATCAACATGCTGGTATAGATATAGGTTCTGCAAAACTAATAACTGGTGACCAAACTGAGATAATAGCAAGTCAAAGTGGAACAGTTACTCGAGCAGGTAACTATAATGATGGATATGGAAACTGTGTTGATATTACATCTGATCCATCCTATGCACAAGAGAGTATAACAAGATATGCACATATGAGTGAATTACTAGTAAGTGAAGGAGACTATGTAAGTCAAGGACAAGTAATAGGAATTATAGGAAATACAGGGGGGAATTATGGAGTACATTTACACTTTGAAATTCGCCAAGATGGAAAAATTATAGATCCAAGAACCAAAATAGAGTGGGATGATCCTTGGCGTGCTGGTGGAGTTAGCTTAGAGTTTGGAGATTGGGTACCAGGAGGAACACCAGAAGAATTCATTGCAGCAGTAGCACCATATGCGATAGTTGATATGGAAAGAAGAGGAATATATGCTTCAGTAACAATTGCACAGGCAATAATTGAAAGTGGATGGGGAAATGATGATATAGCAGTAAATTATAAAAATTTCTTTGGTATGAAATCGTTTTCAAGGAATAGTTCAGGAAATGAATTTTGGGATGGTTCGGAAGTCAATTTAAATGCATCAGAGGGTGGTACAGATTATTTTAAAGTATATGATAGTCTGATGAATTCTGTATATGATCATGGATTAAATTTTATAGTAACATCAACTTATAGAGAGCATGGAGTATTAGAATGCGTACAAAATAATTTAGGACCAAAAGAACAGCTAAGGAGAATTGCTATATCTGGATATGCTGTATATAGAGATGGAAGCATCTCCAAACCAGATGGTGTAAGAACATATGATCAATACCTATATGAAGAATTTATAGTAAAATGGGATTTGGAGAAATATGACAAAATGACAGTCGAAGATATAGTAAATTCATCTTCAAATAATAATAATCAGCTTTCATCATCTAAACAGAATAAAGTAAATAAAATGTTAAGAGAGGCATCAAGAATTGCAAATGATAATAGTTACTATTATGAATGGTCAGGAAATGGACCAAAGGGATACGATTGTTCTGGATTTACAAAATACTTATATAGCACTTACCTAGGAATTAACTTACCTAGAAATTCAGAAGAACAAGCAAGCTATATGTCAAAATATAGAATCCCAGTTTCTCAGGCTCAACCAGGAGACTTACTATGGAAGTCAGGGCATGTTGGTATATACTATGGAAATGGGCAAAGCGTTGAAGCATCAAATCGTAGAGCGGGTATATGTTTCCAAAATGTTATTGGTATGGAATATACATATGCATACTCGTTATCAAAGTATTTTGCAAATAATTAAGTAAATAACAAAAAACATTTTTAATAGTACTAGATTTAGTATTACCTACAGTTACTTTAATATTAAAGTAACTGTAGAAGTACTTTAAATTAGGAGGAAAACTAAATGAAGAAGGGCAAATACACGTTAATCATAATAGGTTTAATTTTAATTGTTTTATTAATAATATGGTGGATAACATTAAAGAATAAGCAAGAATCAAATAAGAATCAAAATAATATTCAGAATAACAATGAAAATACAAGTTATAATACAAATGAAGAAATGAACTCTAATGAAATTGCGGAAGAAATGGTGGATCCACCAGTGTTAGAAAATTTTGCTATAGAACTTGTTACAGATAGAAATATGTTCTATTCTGTTGAGCAAAATATTTCTACATATTTACAAGCAATTGTTGATAAAAAACCTGAAGAAATTTATAATTTCTTAGACGAGGACTATATTGAAAAATTTAGTGTTACAAAAGACAATGTTTTAGATAAGGTAGAGAATTACACAATTCCTGTAAGATTTTCTGCACAAGAAATGTATCAAATGATTAATTTAGATACTCAAATAACAACATACTATGTTAAGGGATTTGTAGAAAAACAAATAATGGATGATTCAGGAGATACAGAAGAATATTATGTAACACTAAATTATGATGCTTTTAATAAAACTTTTAGTATAATGCCACAAAAATATATGTTTGCAAATACAATTAATCATGTAAAAGAAAATGAGCAAATAAAAGTAACAATGAAACAATATATAGCCTATATGGACAGAGTAGAAGTAACAATGACAATAGAAAATAAGAGCGCTAATCAAATAGACGCATCAAATAATGCGAAACTATCTTTTTATGAAGATGGAACTAATTCATATGTGATTTCAAAAAATAATGAAATTGTTGGAGCTGGAGCAAGTCAAGATGTTACACTTACATTTAGTAATAATATTAAGACACCTAAAAATGTTACAATCTTAGGTTTAGAAGTACCTGTAATAGCAGATGAGGCTACAAAGAAATAATTCTTGATATAGAAGGAAAGGAGTATTTTTAGTATGAAAAAATTAAAATATTTTATAATAATACTTATTATAGTGTTAATTATAGCAATAGCAATTTTAGTATATATAAACAGGGACAACGAAAATAATCCTATTGCTAATGTAATACAGCAAATTCAAGAAGAGGAAGAAGTTGAAAATGAGATAACTCCTGAAGAAATAAAGAATGAAGTTTCAAAAAGTCTTAAAAAACAAATACAATATAAAGATGTAAACAGTTTTTATACTACTACTATTAGTGATGAAGGTATGGCAAAAAAATATTATTCTGATTTTACATACAAAATGTTATATAAACCAGAAGCAGCATATGAACAATTAGATAAAGAATATAGGGAGAAAAGATTTAAAAATTATAATAATTTTTTATCATATATAAATGATATTGTAGGAATTATTGGAGGAGAAACCTTTAGCAGATATAAAATAGAAGAAGGTGATAATTTTACATTATACACTGTTGCTGGAGATGATACAAAAGACACTAGAAAATATTATTTTAAAGAAACTTCAGTTATGAAGTATACTGCATATTTAGATAATTATACTTTAGTCAGTGAGCAAGAAGAAAAACAATATAATTTACAAAACGAAGGTGAAAAAGTTAAATATAATTTAGCAAAATTTTTATCAATGGTAGAACAAAAAGATTATTTACAGTCATATAATTTATTAGATGAAGATTTTAGAAAAGATAATTTTCCAACTATAAATGATTTTAAAGACTATATTAAAAATCAATATTTTTCAGATAACTATTTTAATAGTTGTAAAAAGATTGGAGAAGAAAATGGATTTTTAAAGTATCAATTAGTTTTATCCGATAATGCATCAGAAGATTTTATTGATAAAGATACAATAACAAAAACATTTTATATAAAACTAGGTGAAGACATGAATTTTAGATTGAAATTTGATATATAAGAGGTATAAATCATGGATATTAAAAATAGAGAAGATAAAATAAGTAACATGCTTAAATTAAGTGCAATATTAAAACATGAACTTATAAAAAATGGAGAAGGAATTACTGGTATAGCATATTATAAAGACTTTCAATTTAAAGGGACAAGCCTTGGAGTGAATGATGTATATATTGTTAAAATAAAGGATGACTCTGTACCAATAAAGGACATAAATCCTAGAGAAAATGATGAGAAATATATTTATAGAATTTATGATCATAATAATAATTTAATTGCAACAGTAGATGAAGATGGAAATGTTTTATTTGATTCAAAATATTTGGAAAATATTGATGAAAGATATTTAGAAACATTACATCTAGAAGATGCTGAACTTGAATTGCCTGAAGAGCTTGGAAAAGATGATATAATTTTAAATTCAGAGGAATTGGAAAGAGAAGAAGATAAAAAAAGACTAGAAGAAGTTTCAAAAATAATTGGAAGCAATGAAATTAGTTCATATTCAGAAATGCAAACAAACCAAAAACCTACTTTTGAAAGGATTACTAATAAACAAGAAGTAGATTCAAATGTTAGAGTAACGCAAACAGAAACACTTGCAGATATGATACCAGAGATAAAAGAGAAAGGTATTGTAAAAATAGGCGTTGTTTATTCAGATTATAGTAAAGGTCAAAGTGGAAGATTTTCATTTGTAGGAATTGACAAAGACGGTCAAATTCAAACTATTGATAGTTTAGAAAATACTCAAGGAACGACAACTGGGCAAAAAGTAACATCTATAAATAGTAGAGATGGAAGCGTAGTAGAAGAACAAGTCGCTGGAATGGTAAGAATAAATGGACGTAATTCACTAAATGGACAAGAGGAAATGATTTCAGTAAGAGTTGGACAATATGGAATACTAGAAGTAGAGTATGTAAGGTCGGAATTAAGTGAAGATAAGGATAAAAGATATATGGTAGCACCAATAGAAACTAAGAATATCAAACCTACAACTAGAGAAGTAAGAGAGTTTATGGATAAAACAAAAAACACAGACATGACAAAAGAATTAAAAAGGGCAGAGCCTGAACTAAAAAGAGATGGAGAAACCAAGATGTCAAACATAGACGATAATTTAGGAAACGATCAATTAGAAGCAGATGATATAATTATACTTGAAGATGGAAGTACGACTACATTAAGAAAAGAGTCAGCAAAAGCTAAAGTTACTGTAGAAGACTTTGTAAAAAGATATAATGAAAGATGGGGAACACCAGATGAAAAAATTAATGATATTCAAGCCGAATATGCGGAAGAATATGATTTATCAAAAAGAGAAAGATAATTCATAAAGACACACCTTATTAAATATAATTTAATAGGTGGTTTTTTTATGTCAAAAAAATTAAGTTATTTATTTCAAAACAATAAAAATACTAGAGCAAAACTAATTACTAAGCAAAGAGTATTAGGTATAATATTTTCTCTAATAATAGTTTTTACACTAAATGTAAATGCAGCAAATCAGGAAAGTTTAAATACATTAGATATAACTAATTATATTGAAAATAGTGAGAATATAGAAGATGAAAAAGTTGACTTAAAAGATATTGAAAAAGAAGTAATAGAAACCAATTCTAAAGTAGAGGAATTGGATTTAGATTCTAGAATTGCACTAATTTATGATAGAGCTTCTGGAAAAATTCTATATGAGAAAAACGGAAATAAACAAACACCCATGGCAAGTACGACAAAAATAATGACTGCAATAGTAGTTTTAGAAAATTCAAACTTGAATGATATTGTTACAATAGATGCTAAAGCAGCAGGAACGGGAGGATCTAGACTTGGACTAAAAAAGAATGATAAGATAACAGTAAATGATTTATTATATGGACTAATGCTTCGTTCACGGAAATGATGCAGCTATTGCATTAGCAAATTATGTTGGAGGAAGTGTGGATGGGTTTGCAGAAATGATGAATAAAAAAGCAAAAGAAATGGGATTAACCAACTCTCATTTCATAGTACCACATGGCCTGGACAACGAAGGACATTATACTACAGCATATGAACTTGCTAAAATGGCTGATTATGCACTAAAAATAGATAAATTTAAGAAAATTGTATCTACAAGTAGTACAACAATAAATATAAATGGATATCCAAAAGCAATTAATAATACAAATCAATTATTAGGAAATGTCTCAGGAGTTTATGGAGTAAAAACTGGATTTACAAATGGTGCAGGAAGATGCTTAGTAACAGCATGCAAAAGAGATGAGTTGGACATTATAACAGTAATAATAGGGGCTGATACAACAAAACAAAGAACTGCAGATACTATTAAACTACTAGAATATGCAAACAACAAATTTGACATGGTTAATATAAAGAATATTGTCATAGCGAAATTTGAAGAATGGTTAAAAATAAATGAAGGTAGAATATATGTGAATAAAGGAATAAAAAATAATACAAAGCTGTATTTAGAAGAACTTTCATGGGAAGAAATAGCAGTAGAAAAGTCAAAAATAAATGACATAGAAATAGAAATCAATTGTATTTATTATTTTGAAGCACCAGTACAGGAAAATGAAATAGTTGGAGAATTAAAAATAATTATAAATAATGAAACAATCGATACATTAAAAATAAAGACAAGTGAAATGATAAGAAAGAAAGAAATTAAGGATTATTTCATTGACTTTTTTGAGGTTTATCACTTATTTAGGTGATAAACCTATCTCTATATTAAATATAAAAATAAAATACTGTTTTTAGAGACAGAATTTCTAGTAAATTTGGTTATCTGTAATATTTTGTAATATTCTATAATAACCGTCTAATCTTATTAAAATTGGAAGAGACAACCAGAAAAGAATCAGCTTCAGAGCCTCTATTTCTACATAGTTTCAGATATATACTGCTTTAATTTATTGCAATTTTACTGCAACAGCTTAAATTATATTCTAAAAATTATATCTATTTATACTAAAAATTAATTGTAAAATTTTACAATGTTCGCTTGTTTTTTATTGTAAAATATTGTAATATGTTAGCAACCTTTTCATTGACAGAAAGGTAATCCTTACTTAAGGATGGAAAGGAGGTTACATACTATGTCATCATACGACTTAATCTTGCGATTAATTGAAATGTTACTTGCTGAAAAAGAAAAGAACTACCAATTAAGAGATGAAAAGATGAATGACAAAGACTAGTTTGCATACATAGTCGAAAGTGGAAACAAATTGCAGTTTGTTTCTGCTTTTTATTGTTGAAAACAACAAGTTCGGGGCAGGTTCTTATTTTTAGCATAAAAAAAGTATGTGTAATTGCAGTTACACACACCAGTTACAATATGTCTCATACGACTTATGACACATTTGCTTAAGCTAAATATATAATAACATCTTTTTTAGTATTTGTCAATTATTTTCCACTATTTGATTATCAAAATCCAATATATCGATATAATTATTTTACTAAATTTATATTTCCATGTATTACTATTGGTGAAAAACCTTGTATTTCATCATATAGCATTCCTTCAGGTATATCATTATATAAATATATCTTTTTGTTTTTCATAAATGCCTCATATAATTCTAAAAAGGTAGCTCCACCTATATAATTTTTTTGTCCATTTTTATCAAAATTCAAAGTTAACACGGCATCCATTTTTTCAATAGTTTCTTCACTTTGTTTAAACATTCTTGCTTTAAATTCTGAATGCTCCTTTTCTCCCAAATCCCAACTTTCTTTTTCTGCTTGTGGATTATGATAAGAATTAGGAAGCGATATTTCGTGCCCTAATTTTTCTAACTGTTCTTTAATTGGTGGAATGTTTTTATAAAATGCTTTACTACAAATAATTAATATTTTCATATATATTACCTCTCTTTTATTATTATTATACTATTAATTTTTCTCTAAATTATTACTGCAATTTTATTGCAATTCTTATAATTTTATATAATAATCTATGATATTTTGTATCAAATATAAAAATAAAATATTGTCTTACAGAGCAGTATTTTCAGTAATTTTGGTTATCTGAGATAATCTATATCATTTTGTACTAACCGTCTAAACTTATTAAAGTTGGAGGCGACACCCGGATTCGAACCGGGGATCAGAGTTTTGCAGACTCGTGCCTTACCACTTGGCTATATCGCCA
>CALXQG010000004.1 GCA_944390515.1 uncultured Clostridia bacterium | reverse complement strand
TATAAAAGACTCTTTGCCCACAGTTCCTGTAAGAGCTGAATTTAACTCATAAATCTTTGCTCCTGTTTCATTTGCAATTGTCTCTGCATTTGATTTATTATCATTTTTATCTATTAAGATTATTTGTATATTTTCTTTTTTTACTGTATCTATAATAGTTTTTAATTTTTCAGCTGATAATGTACTTTCTTCATGGTCTGACTCAACATTAATCATATCTAGTCCTAATTCCTTTCCTAGATATTCAAAAGCTTCATTTAGAACAACTGCCTTTTTTCCTTTAAGATTAATTTCATTTACAAATTTATTTTTTAGTTCTTCTAATTTTTTTATATATTCATCTGCATTTTTTTGGTAAATACTTTTATTTTCTTGATTTAGATTTTCTAGTCCTTCTGCTATATTTTTAACTTGCATAATATAATTATCAATACTTGTCCAAATATGAGCATTTGTCTCATTTTCATCTTCTATTATTCCTTCTATGTTTTCACTTGAATCTATAATATCCATTGTTTTATTTGAATCAATTATTTTATCTATAAATTTTTCCATTCCTAATCCATTAGATATAAAAATATCTGCATTTTCAACTTTCTTCATATCTTCTGTGTTTAGTGTATAGTCATGTAAACACCCAACATTTGTATCTGCCATATTTAGTAATTCTACATTATTTGCTCCACTTGTCAAATTTTCAACAATTATATACATAGGATAAAAAGATGTAACTATTTTTGTTGTTTCACTATCTTCATTATTCGTTTTATTCAAATTCTTCCAAACCCAAAAACTTAATATTGCTATTATGAATATTACTAATACTACTATCCCTATTGTTTTTTTGCTTTTCAATTTACGCTCCTCCAATAAAATATTACATAAATATAATACCATTTTTTTACTTGTCTTGCAAGTATAAAAACTCGTATTTAAACAAAATACGAGTTTCCATTATTGACTATAATAAATATTTTTAATCATATCTATATTATTTTTTGTAGATTCATACCCACATTTAAAACACTCTTCAATTTTATTAGCTTCCAATAATCCCACCTTATCTGTATGTAGATTTATAACATAATCGCTATCTTCTACTTCATTTTCAATGATTTTATTTCCCATTATATCAATAGTTTTCATAACAATATCTAATACATTACTATTATTATCAATTTTATCTGCATCAAATTTTACAGATATAACCTTGTCTGCTCCCTGTTTTCTTACTTCTCTTGTGGGTACATTGTCAAGTGCACCTCCATCCATAAATGCATGATTGTTTATTGTGCATAAATTAAAAACTGCTGGGAAACTACTGCTTGCTCTTACTGCTTTTCCAATATTTATATCTGTTATATATTGCTCTTCATCTAAAAAATTATCTGGAATATTATTGGTAAAAATATACTCTTTTTCATTTAGAATATCTACTGTTGGAATTACTATTGGCATTTTTATATTACTAATATTATGTACATTTTTGCATTTAGCAAGTTTATCAAATACTTCTTCTATATTTTCTCCTTTTCTAAATCCTCTTAAAATACATTTTTTATCTACTAAATTTTTTATTCCATTAAATATATTAAATTTGCCCTCTCCTATTATTTTGTTATAATTTTCTTTAAATAAACTATATATCTCATCTGGAGAATACCCTATTGCATATAAGCTTGCAATCATACTTCCTGCACTAGTTCCTCCAATTATATCTATCTTTATATCATTTTCCTCTAATGCTTTTAAAACACCTGCATGGGCAATTCCTCTTATACCTCCACCAGACAAAGCTAACCCTATTTTCATTTAATATACTCCTCATGTTATATATTGTATATATTATGAGCTTTTTTAGTGAATCTTAAACTATTTTTATGTATTTTTTATTTATATCATAAAAAAATATAAGGAATATGAATAAAAAAATAAGAACATATTAATAAAATAATTTATCAATATGCTCTTTTTAAATTATTCAGCTGTATATGGTAATATAGCTATTTGTCTTGCTCTTTTTACTGCTAATGTTATATCTCTTTGATGTTTAGCACAAGCTCCTGTTGCTCTTCTTGGAAGTATTTTGCCTTTATCATTAACAAATTTTTTCATTTGATCAGCATTTTTGTAATCTAATACTAAATCTTTATCTGCACATAAAGGACAAACTTTCTTTCTTATTTTTCTAAATTTTGGATTATAATCATTATCAGCATTATTATTTCTATTATTTCTTTTATTCTTTTTGTTGTCTGCCATTGTTTTCACTCCTTACCTTTCTAAATTTGTAAGGTCTCAGTACAATTTAACACTTTAAAATGGTAAATCATCACCTGAAGAAATTTCAAAATCAGAACCTACACCTGCATTAGGCATTGCTCCAAATGTTGCATCAAAATTAGCTGACGCTCCATCTCCTTCTCTTTTACTATCTGCGAAATATGCTTCCTCTGCTACTATTTCTGTAATATAGTGTTTTTGACCTTGTTCGTCATCCCAGGTTCTTGTTTGAATTCTCCCTGTTATTGCTACTTGTTGACCTTTTTTATAATATTTACTACAAAACTCTCCTAATTTTCCCCAAGCAACTACATTTAAGAAATCGGCTTGTCTTTCTTCTCCTTGTCTAACAAATCTTCTATTTACAGCTAATGTAAAAGAAGCTACTAATGTATTGCTTGTTTGAGTATATCTTACTTCTGGGTCTCTTGTTAATCTTCCCATTAAAATTACTTTGTTCATATTTTTCACCTTTTACCCTTCTTTAATAAAGGCCCCCGAAATGGGTTATAGTAATTATTACTATTTTTTAACTACTATAAATTTGATAACTTCATCTGCTATTCTGTAATTTCTTTCAAGTTCTGCAATTAGTCCTGGATTAGCTTCGAATTCATATACTACGTAGAATCCTTCTTTGTTTTTCTTAACTTCATAAGCTAATTTCTTTTTTCCTAATTCATTAACTTTTTCAACTTTACCATCACTATTAATTAATGTCTCAAATTTTTCAATTACTGTTTTTAAACCTGCTTCATCGACATTAGGATTAATAATGACAACACTTTCGTATTTGTTCATTACCTTTCACCTCCTCTTGGATATATAACCTATGAATTAATCATAAGTAAGGAAAAAATAGCACCGCTATTTTTCTAACATTACTATTTTAGCACATTTAGCCTGCTAATGCAATACTTTTTTAATTTTTATTTTACCCTTGATTTTATTTAGTATATAATATAAAATAAATTCCATAATAGATATTAAACAGGAGGTATAATTATGTCTATTCATTGTAATGCAAAAATAGAAGAAATAGAAAAAACAGTCCTTATGCCTGGTGATCCATTAAGAGCAAAATATATTGCTGAGAATTTTTTAGAAAATCCTAAACTAGTTAATACTGTTCGTAATATGCTTGCTTATACAGGAACATATAAATGTAAACCTGTTACCGTTTTTTCTTCTGGTATGGGAATGCCAAGTATGGGAATTTATTCATATGAATTATTTAAGTTCTATAATGTAGAAAAAATTATTAGAATAGGTTCATGTGGTTCATATAATGAAGATTTAAATTTATTTGATACAATTTTAGTTGATAAAAGCTATACTGAAGCTAATTTTGCTTACTCATGGTGTGAAAAAGAAGAACATATTTCTCAAGCTGATTTAGAGCTTAACTCAAAAATAGAAGAATCTGCAAATAAATTAGATATCCCTATTATAAAAGGAAATACTTTTTGTAATGAAGTTTTTGATGGATATTTAGATGATATTGAAGCTTTTATTGCTAGATTTCCTAAGGACTTAAATATTATTGCTTGCGAAATGGAAGCTTTTGCTTTGTTTTATATGGCTAAATATTTTAAGAAACAAGCTGCTTGTTTACTTACAGTAGTTGACTCTCATTACAAAAATCAAGAAAGCACTTCTGAGGAAAGAGAACGTTCTTTAAATAATATGATAAAAATTGCACTTAAAAGCGTGTAACATTTCAAATTAATCCTGCTTTATACTTCATGAAATTGAAATATAAAGCAGGATATTTTTATAACCATTCTCTATATTTTTTGATATATTTTTTCTTAATAAATGTCGCTAAAAAGCAATATAGTATAGGAACACATAATATTATAGAAAAATATTTTAATGGTATTGGCACTAGACCTATATATTTTCCTATAAAAGTAAATGGTATTGCTATTGCTATCAAGCTAAGTATAATTGAAGTAGCATATACTGGTTTTGATGCATTACTCTGTAAAAAAGGTGTCTTCCCTGTTCTTACTATATGAAGTCCAATTAAATTTGATACAACTCCATATGAGAACCATATAGACTGAAATAATGCTGCATCTGGTAGTCTTAGTCCAAAACCGAACCATAATGTTGCGAATATTATTAAATCAAATATTGAACTTGCTGGTCCCATATATATCATAAATCTCTTTATACTATTCATGTTCCATGAACGAGGTTTTTCTAAATAATCTTTATCAACATTATCATATGGAATTGATAATTGTCCTAAATCATATATTAAACTTTGAACTAATAATTGTATTGGCGTAATTGGGAAAAATGGTAATAACATACTTGCAATAAGTACAGATAGTACCTCTCCAAAATTTGAACTTACTGCTAATTTTATATATTTTAATAAATTTGCAAAAGTTTTTCTGCCTTCCATTACACCATCTGTAAGTACATCTAAATCTTTTTTTAATAGTATAATATCTGCAGTTTCTTTTGTTATATCCACTGCTGTATCAACAGATATCCCAACCTCAGAATTATGCATTGATGGTGCATCATTTATTCCATCTCCCATATATCCTACTACATTTCCTGCATCCTTTAGTACTCTTACTATTCTAGCTTTTTGTATTGGAGATAATTTTGCGTATACATTTGTTTTCTTCAAAAGTCTTGTTAATGCTGCATCTGATAATTTTTCTACTTTACTTCCTAAAATTATTTTATCTGTATTTATATTTACTTTATCACATATTGCTTTTGTAACATATTCATTGTCCCCAGTAAGTACAATTACTCTTATACCATCACGATTTAGTCTGGCAATCGCATCTTTTGCGCTTTTCTTTGGTGGATCTAAAAATCCAATAAATCCCATTAGAACCATTTTACTTTCGTCTTTTACTGAGAATTTAGTAATATTCTCAATATCATTTTTCTGGCATACTGCTACAACTCTTAAGCCTTGTTTATTCAAGTCTTTTGTAATTTCTAAAATATTACGTTTAATATCCTTAGTGATTTCAGAAACCTCTCCTTTATAGTCAACCATTGAGCATATGCTTAAGATTTCTTCAACTGCACCTTTTGTAATTAATTGCTTTTTCTTTCCGTCTGATACAACTACTGATAATCTTCTTCTAGTAAAATCGAACGGAATTTCATCTATTTTTTCATAATTTTCTTCAATTCCTTTAAGTTCTGTTTTTTTAGCTCTAGCTATAACAGCATTATCAATGCTTCCTTCTAATCCTGTTTGGAAATATGAATTTAAAAACGCATGCTTTAATACTCTTGTATCTTCTTCTCCTTTTATATTCAAGTATTTCTCTAAAACTATTTTGTCCTCTGTAAGTGTTCCTGTTTTATCAGTACATAATATATTCATTGCCCCAAAACTTTGTATACTATCTAGTCTTTTTACAATTGTTTTCTTTTTTGACATTCGTGTGGCACCTTTTGCTAGACTAGAAGATAATATTACAGGTAAAAGAAGTGGAGTAATACCTATTGCAATTGCTACAGCAAATGTAAATGCTGTAATGGTACCATGTTTTGCTGCATTTGCTATAAATGTTATTGGTATCAATACTGTCATAAATCTTATTAATAATTTACTTACACTATCAATTCCTTTTTGAAATGCCGTTTTTGGTTTTTCATTTGTAATTGTGTCTGCAACCTTTCCAAAATATGTGCTATCTCCTGTTCTAATTATTATTCCTCTTGCAGAACCACTTATTACATTTGTTCCCATAAAACAAATTGTGTCTAAATCTGTAATTTCTTCAATTTTGGTTTTTGACTCTGTTTCTGCAACCTTTTTTACAGAATCACTTTCACCTGTTAGTGAAGACTGATTAACAAATAAGTCTGTTGCTTCTATAATTCTTAAATCTGCCGGTATTAAATCTCCTGCACTTAATAATACAACATCACCTATAGTAACTTCTGAAGATGGAATTTTTATTTCTTTTCCATTTCTAATTACATTAGTTTTTGCCGAAACTAGGTTTTTTAATTTTTCAGCTGCTTTATTTGACCTATATACTTCAAAAAATTCCAATAATGTGCTTGCAGCAATCAAAATTAATATAACTATAATATTGGCATAATTAGGAGGACTTGATAAAATAACATCAGTATAAATTAGTACCAATACTATTCCTAACAAAATCAAATTAAATGTGCTAAACAAGCTTTCTAACAAATAATTATACCATTGTTTAGGCTTTTTTTGTTTCATCTCATTCTTGCCATATTTACTAATATTATTTCTTGCTTCTGCTGAAGTTAGTCCTCTTTTCTTAAAATTATTTTCTTTTATAAATTCATCTACACTACTTGTACATTCTTTTTCGTACATATTTTAATGCCTCTCTTTCGTTTTCAAAAATTTTTTACATAAATTTTCTTTAAAATTATATCATATTTTTTTAAATACAATATATTTTTTTGATTATTTTTAGATTTTTTAGCTAAAATATTTAATCTCATTATTTGGAAAATATTGTTTTAATAATTTTCCAATATATTCTTCTCCTTTTTTTCTTTCTTCTTGCTTATACGTATATTTTCCCTTTCCTCTTCCTGTCATAAGATTTTCATCATATAAATTTATTGCATTTGGAAAAGCTTCTTCATTTATCTTTCTATGAACGAAACTATATGACATGAATATTACTTCAAAAAACACTTCTTTTTTTACCTGTTCACTTAAATTTTCTAATAAATATTTTATTAATTCATCATATAGTTTTTCCCAATTTTCAACAAATATTACAGGTGCTATTAAAATTCCTACTTTATATCCCGCTTCTTTTAATCTATTAATGGCTTGTACTCTATTTTCTAATTGTGAGGTTCCTATCTCTACTTTTTGAATTATTTCTTTTGGATTTACACTCATTCTTATAATTACTTTATCTTTACCTTTTAAATCTAAAATATCATCCACCATATCAAATTTTGTTGGAAATGTAATATATCCTTTTTCTGCTCTACTAAAGTTTTCTATAGTCCATTTTAAATTTCCTGTTATCATATTTTCTAAAATCAAATCACTATTACTACCTATTTCGAACACCAACTCCTCTTTGCTTTCATTTGCATTTTTTATAATTTTTTCTAGCATCTCTTCTCTATTAACAAATATTCTTAGATAAGCACATTTGTTGTAATTACAAACTAGATAGCAATATAAACACATTGCAATACAACCTGATGAAGTATATGGAACTAGATAATTTGATATTTTATTATTTGGTACAAATTTATGCGTCTTTCTAACTCCAATTATTAAATTTCTCTTCATTTTTGGAAATTCCTTATTTTCTTTTTTTCTCATTTCTTCAATATTATTATGATTTTCTATTAAAAATTTAGGCACTTCCCTATATTTTTCTAATAACATCTTTCCTAATTCATAATTTTCTATATTCTTTTCATAAAATATTGCATCTGGTACAAATTCTTTCATTCTTACCTCCATTATTCTTTAATAACATTATGGTTATTTCCATAAATATTATTCTTCTATTTAAAGAATAATATTTATTTCTTTGAATAATTATTAAATGGTGAGTTTATGAAATTCATAATTTTATCTCTTAAAAGGAATTTATTACCTTTTATCTTTGTTTTAATAGCAATTTGTTTGGTTATATTTTCAAAATCAAATCTTACCGCTACAAAAAATGGTTTAACATTATGGGCAACATGTGTTGTTCCATCACTTTTTCCATTCTTTGTTATTACAAACTTGCTTTCTCATACAAAAGTGGTCCATCTATTAGGAAAACTTTTTGATAAATTCATGAGGCCTATTTTTAATGTTCCTGGAATAGGTAGCTTTCCATTTATTATAGGGCTTATAAGCGGATATCCTATGGGAGCAAAAATTGTAGCTGATTTTAGAAAAGATGGACTTATATCCAAAGATGAAGGTGAAAGACTTCTAGCTTTTACCAATAATTCTGGTCCGCTATTTATTATTAGTAGTGTTGGAATAAGCCTCTTTGGTGATACAACTACTGGATTTCTTCTACTAGGCACACATATATTATCATGTATTACAGTTGGTATAATATTAGCTAAATTTTCTAAAAATCATGAAAACTATAAACATAGTTATTTAAAAAAAACTTATGATAACAATAAATTTACAAAAAAAAATATATCAACTAATTCTAATACTGTAACTTTAAAAAATTTAGGTGAAGTATTAGGAAATAGTATAAATAACAGTATCTCCACATTGCTTATGATAGGCGGATTTGTAGTAATTTTCTCCGTTATAATTTCTATACTAAATAGCTCTAACGCGATATATTTTCTCGGTAAATTATTTAATCCTATTCTATCAATATTTGGATTTGATTTAAGCTTTGCTAAACCAGTATTTTCTGGAATAATAGAACTTACAAATGGTGTAAGCTTAGTTTCTAATGTACATATAAAAGAAATCTCTCAAAATGTTGTTTTAAGTGCTTTTCTTCTTGGTTTTGGAGGATTTTCAGTTTTACTACAAGTCTTCAGCATAGTATCAAAAACAGATTTATCAATGAAAAAATACTTTACAGGAAAATTATTGCAAGGCATTTTTGCTAGTTTTTATACTTTTCTTGCTTTGAAATTTGTTCCTTTTCTAAATTTAGATATTATACAAACATCAGCAAACACTAATACCAATCTAACTGCTGTTACAAATTCTCTTTATTCTTATTTTTACGAATTAGGAATACTGGTTATTGCTATATTTTTTGTTTTACTAATATTGACTGTTTTTAAAAGAATTTATTCAAAAGTTTACAATGAATAATTATATAAATTTAGAATATACATTAGTATAAAATATATATTTTATAGGAGGAAATTTATGGATAGAAATATGGATAATATGAATAATTTTTATGGTATGCCACCATATAACTATGATACGAATTTTGATGCTAATATGGGAGAAAATCCAATATTTAATCCAATGGCACAATATGAGCAAGCATATATGTACTATAGATATATGACTCAAGCAATGGAATATAAAATAAAGTGTAAGGAATATGATAAAATGTGTAGTGGGTCTGGAAAAAGTGAAAGCGGAAGAAATTCTAGGGAATAATTATTATAAAAGCCTAATGATATTCATTAGGCTTTTATAAGTGCTAAAACAATAACGCATATGATTACTCCTAAAATCATTATATATTTCTTTGTACTTATTTTCTCCTTTAAAATAAATCTTGAAGCTAATATAGTTATAATTATAGAACTAGAAGTAATAGCAGATACTATTGAAACTTGACCATCAACTAAACTAAATCTAGCACATAAATTTGCTCCCAAATCCAAAATTGAATGTAATATCAATAATCTCTTAGAATTAACTTTTCTTATATCAATATATTCCCATTTTTTTGTAATTAAACAAAATATAAATATTCCTATTAATATTACTAATCCGTAGTAAAACGTCACTACTAAAGGGTTCTCAAAAATATCTATATATACTTTATTTAGAAATCCTGATATTCCATTAAATATAACGAAACCATATGCATATATAATTCCTTTATTCTCCAATGTTCCTAATTTCATTTTTTCAGACCTTGTTAGCAATATTGTTAAAATAATCAATATAAATGAGACTACCAATTGTAGTATTGTAAAGTTTTCATGTAGAATAAGTATTCCTAATAATAGTGTAACTGCTGTATTACACTTTCTTATAGGTGTTACCGTTGATACACTTGCATATTTTACAGATAAAATTGCACATATGTATCCTATAGTTTGAATAATTGAGAGTGGTGCAATCTTTATTAAATTATATAAATCAAATTTTTGAATTACATCAGTTGTACATGCTCCAATAATTACATATGATATATTTCCAATTAACAATCCAAGTAACGATAATCTAATAGGCAAATTATCTTTTGAGCATTTTTTCATTACAATTGCTGTTAATCCACCTAATATAGCAGCTAAAAAGCTTAAATATAACCACATTTTTTGTTCCTCTTTCATTTTATTACATAATCATTATATCATAACTTCATAAGATTTCAAAGTTAATCAATAAAAATAGCCTGTATCTTTAGTTACAAGCTATTTTAGATTGTTTATATGTTGGTAGCGAGAAATGGATTCGAACCATCGACCCACTGGGTATGAACCAGTTGCTCTAGCCAACTGAGCTATCTCGCCATATATTTAATTTGTTTCTTACAACGCGATTAACATTATAATCGTTTTTTATTGTTTTGTCAAGTCATGCACATAATATTTTTAAAGTTTTGCACTCATCTATAATATTCAACTTGTAATTTAATAATTAATATATTAAATTACAAGTCGAAATTATATTTTACTTAAATGTTTTTATTTTATCTTGTTTTACCTTCTTTATGCTCATTTTCCTCAATGTGCTCATTCTTTATTTTACTACTTACTGTTTTAGTACTATCAATGTCTTTAACTTTCCATTGTTTTCTTGATAGTCTGGCATTATCTAATTTTCCATACTTTTTATTTACTTGATTTTCTATTTCGTCTAAATTTTTAGCTAATTCTACCTCTACCTTATCAATAGAATTTGGATTTAATTTTTTATCATCATTTGATGCCTCATTTTTAGTTTTAACCATAGCTAATAATGTTAATACTGGAGCAAATAGTATTTCTGTATAGCTTAATTTAATTTCTCCATCTATATTTGTTTTTGCCATATTTTCACCTCTTCTTGGGTTTTATGAATTAGTTTTTAGTAAATTAATTATTTTTTTACATTTTCATTTTGCTAAATTTAAAAAGTATATTTTTTTAACACATATCTATATTAACATAATTTTACAGAAAAATCAAGTATTATCCCATATAATCTCTTAATTTCTTGCTTCTGCTTGGATGTCTTAATTTCCTTAATGCTTTTGCTTCTATTTGTCTAATTCTTTCTCTTGTAACATCAAATTGCTTTCCAACTTCCTCAAGAGTTCTTGCTTTTCCATCTTCTAAACCAAATCTTAATTTAAGTACCATTGCTTCTCTTGGAGTTAATGTGTCCATTACTTCTTCTAGTTGTTCTCTTAAAAGCATATGTGCTGCAGAATCCTGTGGTGCAGGACTATCCTCGTCTTGTATAAAATCTCCTAAGTGGCTATCATCTTCTTCTCCTATAGGTGTTTCTAATGATACTGGATCTTGTGCTATTTTTTGTATTTCCATTACTTTTTCAACACTTATTTCCATTTCTTTTGCAATTTCTTCTGGAGTTGGTTCACGTCCATTTTGTTGTAATAATTGTCTTGAAGTACGAATTAATTTGTTTATTGTTTCTACCATGTGTACTGGAATTCTTATTGTTCTTGCTTGGTCTGCTATCGCTCTTGTTATTGCTTGTCTAATCCACCAAGTTGCATACGTACTAAATTTAAATCCTTTGTTATAATCAAATTTTTCTACAGCTTTAATTAGCCCCATATTTCCTTCTTGAATTAAATCTAAGAATAACATTCCTCTACCCACATATTTTTTTGCAATACTTACAACCAATCTTAGGTTAGATTCAGCAAGTTTTTGTTTTGCCTCTTCATCTCCTTCAACAATCTTTTGGGCAAGTTCTGCTTCTTCCTCATAAGTAAGTAATGGTATTTTTCCAATTTCTCTTAAATACATTCTAACAGGATCATCTACACTAACTCCATCAAGGTTAGTAATATCCATATCTTCAAGTTTAATTTCTTCAACATTTTCTAAGTCTTCTATGTCCGGTTCATCTAAGTCATCATTTAGATTAACTCCTAGATCTTCAAATGCATCAAATACCTTATCTATTTCTTCTGGATTTGTATCATCTAATTCAGTGGCAAGTTCCCCATAACTAATTTTCCCATTTTCTTTAGCTTTTTCTATTATTTTTTGTACTTTTTCTTCTGTTGATATTTCTTGTATATCATCTTTTTCTCCAGATTTTTTCTTATTTGTTTTTTTCTTTTCTAATTCTTCATTATCTTTTATTTTTTCAGTTTCAGTTGTTGTTACATTTTTTTCTGACTTTTTCATTTCCAAGCTCCTTTCAAATAATCTTATTTAACTTTTGCTAAATGTAAAATAATATCATTAAGTTTTTGTTCTAAGGCATGTATTTCTGCATTGTTTAGATTTTCTGCATTTTCAAGTTGTTTCAATATATTATTTCTTTCATTTATTAATTTTTCTTTATTATATATATTTAATAAATCTTCTATACATTTATTAATATCTGCTATTTCAAAATCTTCTGCTAATATTCCAGACAAATAATTAATTATATCTTCTTCCTCAAATGAATCTAATATGTTTACTTGTTTCTTTTTTTCGTAATTATCGTATATTTTAGATATAATTTTTTTATTTAGTTTTCCTTTTATCTCTTCTTCTGTAATAATATCTTTTATTTTTTCAAAACTTTCTTTTGGATAGTTCAATAATATATATATAACCATTTTTTCTCTTTTTATTATAGATTCGTCAAGTTTTTCTATATTTTCTTTTTTCAAATAGCTTTTTATTGGTGCTCTTTCTAAGACTTTTTTTTCTGAAGTTTTAGAATATTTTATTTTATTTACTTCGCCATATATAGCTTCTTTTGAAATATCATATTCTTTTGAAATTTTTTCAATATATACTTCTTGTTCTATACTATTATCAACTCTAGCCAAAATTTTAGCTGTTTCATTTAAAAATTTAATTTTATCATTTACATTATCAAGATTTAAATTTTGTTTTAATATCCTAACTTTAAATTCAACTAGCGAAATTGCTGAATCTACACATTTTTCAAATCTTTCTGGGCCATATTTTATTACAAATTCATCTGGATCTTTTGCTCCATATATTTGAAGTACCCTAATGTCGCATCCCATATTTTGCAATATATCCATTCCCCTTAATGTTGCAGCTTGTCCAGCTCCATCAGCATCATATCCAATTATTATTTGTTCACTATTTTTTCTTAAAAGTCTTCCTTGTTGTTCTGTTAAAGCTGTTCCAAGTGATGCTACAACATTTGTTATTCCTCTTTGGTAAAGAGAAATTGCATCCATGTAACCTTCAACTATTATGATTTTTTTTGTATCTCCTTTTTTTGCAACATTAAGTCCAAATAAATTTCTTCCTTTACTATAAACTATGTTTTCAGGTGAATTAATATATTTAGGTTTGCTATCATCTAAAACTCTTCCACCAAAAGCAATAAATTTTCCTGTTGCATCTTGAATCGGTATCATTAATCTTCTTCTAAATCTATCTATAAAAGCTCCATTGTCTGCTTTGTTGACTAGACTTGATGCTAAAATTTCTTCTTCTGTATAGCCTTTACTTTTTAACAACTTAAATAATTCATCAAAAGTTCCAGAATATCCAATTAAAAATGATTTTAAAGTTCTATTATCTAACTTTCTCTTCTTTATATATTCTTGTGCTTCTTTTGAAGATGGTTTATACAAATTTTCATGATAGAATTTAGCTGCTATTTCATTTATTTCATAAACTTTAGACTTTAAAATTGCTTTTTTGTTGTCTTGATAACTATTGTCTAGTGTAGGAAGTGAAATATTGGCTCTATTAGCTAGAAGTTCTAAAGTCTCTCTAAAATCAAGATTTTCTATTTTGCTTACAAAGTGAATAACATTCCCACCTACTCCACAACCAAAGCAATGGAATATTTGTTTATCTGGTGAGACAGAAAAAGAAGGTGATTTTTCTTTATGAAATGGACATAATCCAAAAAAATTTCTACCACTTCTTTTTAATATTACATATTGTGATATTACGTCTACTATATCATTACTATTTCTTATTTCTTCAATCAAATCTTCACTATATCTTACCAATTTTTTCTTACCTTTCTACCATATACTTATTTTATTCGACATAAAGTCTTTAATTCCTTCTTATTAAATTCTATTTTTTACCAAATTTAAGGTCGCACTTGTTTTAGTACGACCTATGTATTTTTATAAATTTTCACTTGTTCCTGTTCCATTAAATGGAATAAATTTATTAACTATATTTTGATTTATATCTATATTCTCCTGTGGTAATTTATATTCGTCAAATGATATATTAATTCTATTTTCAACTAATTGCTCTACTTCTTCTTGTGATGCATGTTCTGCTAAAACTAATTCACTAACTAATATTTGTTTAGCATTGTTTAGCATTTTCTTTTCTCCTGTAGATAATCCTTTTTCTTTTTGCTTAAAACTTAAATTTCTAACAACATCTGCTACTTCATATATATCTCCGCTTTTCATCTTATCCATATTATCTCTGTATCTTTTATTCCAATTTTGAGACATTTCTGTTTCATTCTCTCCTAATACAGACATAACCTTCGCAGCTTCTTCTCTATTTATTATATTTCTAACACCAACTTCTTCCGCTTTTTCAGTTGGTACCATTACCTTTACTTCACCTGGCATTTTTATAATATAATAATTATGTTTTTCTCCTAATATATCTTTTTCCTCTATTGCGTCTATTGTACCAGCACCATGCATTGGATACACTATTTTGTCACCTATGTTAAACATATAAGTCCTCCTTTCAAATGTAAAAAATTATATATGAAGTTAAAGAAAAGGGTTTTTATTATCTCTTTTTCAACTACACTACTATTATACAACAAAAAATGGTAAAAGTCAAAACTTTTACCATTAGTTTTTATGTTTATTTTTCCTCTTTTCCTTGCTACGTAACGAGTACAAAAAAATAAATTTTTTTATCAATTTTTTATGTTTGTTTTTTAGTTTATGTTTACTGTTTTACAAACTTATTGTCTATCAAGCAATTTCTCTTTTATTGTTTTTCTACTTACTGGTCGAACCAAATCCTCCTACTCTTTCTCCTTCTGCATTATCATCATCTGTTACTAAATATTTTTGAAAAATAGCTTGTCCTATTGCTTCTCCTTTTTTTATAGTTATATCTTCATCTTTTATATTATAAAATGCAAACATTATATGTCCATCATTATCTGGATTTCCATAATAGTCTTTGTCTACAACTCCAACACTATTTGCTAAAATTAATCCTTTCTTTTTTGGATTAGAACTTCTATTATATAACATTAAAACTTCATCATCTGCCATATATGCTTTTAAGCCTGTTTTTATTAAAGTTGGTGCATCTCCTCTTTTTAAACTTGGAATTACTGTATCTTCTGCAGCTTCTATATCATATCCTGCTGAATATTTTGTTTTTCTAACTGGTAAATTTATTTCTTTATCTTCCCAACCTTTTGCTATTTCAAATCCTCTTACTTTTTCCATTTTTACTATCGTTCCTTTCCTTTTTATATTTCTTTTTCTTGCTCATTATATTATATTTTTTATCTTTGTCAAGTAGTTTAAATGATTAATTGTGTCTATTTTTTTTTATTTGAATAAAATATATAGAGGTGACTTTATGGAAACCATTCCACTAACAAAATTAAAATTAAATACTTCGGGCTTTATAAAAGAAATAAATTGTAAAAATAATATAAAAAGGAGATTACTTGATTTAGGTTTAATACCTAATACTAAAATTACTCCTATAATGAAAAGCGTTACAGGTGACCCCATGGCTTATGAAGTAAGAAATATTATTCTTGCCATTAGAAAACAAGATGCTGAAAATATTATTGTATTTGTAAAATGACTTAAGCAAAGCTTTTATAGCTTTGCTCTTTTAATGTATAATCAAATTATATACTCCATTTGTAATTAGACATAATACTATTCCACAAACAGTTGGAATTAGAAATCCTAAGACACTCCATTTCCAGCTTCCTGCTTCTTTTTTTATTGTCATTAAAGTTGTTGTGCATGGAAAATGTAAAAGAGTAAATATCATTACATTAATTGCTGTAATAAGCGTCCAACCATTTTGTACTAAAATCTGTCCTATTGCAGTTGTATCTTCTAAATTTGCTAATGTACCACTTTGCATATAACACATTAGTATAATTGGTAATACTATTTCATTTGCTGGTATTCCTAATATAAATGCAGTAAGTATATAGCCATCCATTCCCATTAACTTACCTAAAGGCTCAAAGAAATTTGCTATATAACTTAAAATACTTATATCTCCTATACTAATATTTGCAAATAACCATATTACTAAACCTGCTGGTGCTGCAACTAATACTGCTCTTCCCAATACAAACAATGTTCTGTCAAATATTGACCTTACTAGCACTTGGCCTATTTGAGGTTTTCTATATGGTGGAAGTTCTAATACGAATGATGTACTTTTTCCTTTTAAAATTGTTTTTGACAAAATTTTTGAAATTATCAAAGTCATAAATATTCCTAGTAATACTACCAAAAGTACTGTAATTGTTGCAATAATAGACAAATTGCTTCCTGTAAATATTCCTCCTATAAATATTCCTGCAATTGTTATTAAAAATGGGAATCTCCCATTACAAGGTACAAAAACATTTGTTAATATAGCTATTAGTTTTTCTCTTGGAGAGTCTATAATTCTACATCCAGTTACACCTGCTGCATTACATCCGAATCCCATACACATTGTTAAGGCTTGTTTACCGTGAGCTTCCTACTTTTCTAAAAAATTTATCTAGATTAAATGCAATACGTGGTAGAAAACCCAAATCTTCTAACAAAGTAAACATTGGGAAAAATATTGCCATTGGTGGTAACATTACTGCAATTATCCATGTTAATGTTTTATATACCCCATCAATTAAAGCTCCTTTTAACCATTCCGGTGCTTGAAATATGGTAAATAAATTTTCTATTTTTATTTGTAACCATCCAAAAAAATTTGATAGCCATTGTGATGGATAATTTGCACCAGTAATAGTAATCCAAAAAATTATTCCTAAAAATAATATCATTATTGGTATTCCAAATTTTTTAGATGTTATAATTTTATCTATTCTTTTATCTCTTAAACTATATTTACTATTTTCTATTTTTATTATATCATTACATACATTTTCTGCTTTAAATATGATGCTAGAAATTAATTCATTTTTTACTTTATCTCTTTCTATTCCATTGTTTGATAAAATATCTTCTACTACAAGGTATTCTCTTTCTATCTCAATATTATCAGTTATTTTTATTTCTAAATTATCTTCTATATTTTCTATTATTTTACTATCTCCATCTATTATTTTTAATGCTATCCATCTTGCTAATCTTTTATTCTCTTGTAAAAGCATTTTTTCTATTTTTTCTCTCATAGTTTCCACACATTGCTCTATATATGGTAAATATTCAATAGCTTTGGGCTTTGGTATTATTTCTCCCATAGATACTTTTTTTACAACTTCCATTAATTTATTTAAAGTTTTCTTTTTTCTTGCTATAGTTCCTACAACAGGTACACCTAACATTTTTTCTAATTCTGGTAAATCTACATTTATCCCCTTTTTCTTAGCCTCATCTAATAAATTGACACAAACAACAACTTTATCTGTTATTTCCATAATTTGATATACTAAATTTAAATTTCTTTCCA
The DNA here is from genome assembly GCA_944390515.1 of uncultured Clostridia bacterium. GTDB lineage: Bacteria > Bacillota > Clostridia > TANB77 > CAG-508 > CALXVA01. Next base: position 20,195 of record CALXQG010000004.1, on the reverse strand, counting down.
ATGAAGTTGCATCAACTATAACTACAACTACATCTGCTTTTCCAAAACATATATAATTTCTTGCAATCTCCTCTTCTTCTGAATTAGACATAATAGAATATGTTCCTGGTATATCAATTAACAAAAAACTTTTTTCTTTATATGTACAAACTCCAGATGCATTGGCAACAGTTTTCCCGTGGCCAATTTCCTGTATGTTGATGCATCCCTGTAAGATTATTAAATATAGTAGATTTTCCAACATTAGGATTTCCTGCAATTGCAATAGTATAGTCACATTTTTTTGCTAGTTCATTTATATTATCATTTAAAACTTTTTTTCCTGTTGAATTACTTGTAAGTCCCATATTTCCTCCTCAAAATTTAAGATAATATATTATATGTGTTCTCGTTTATCTTCGATACCTTTATATCTACAAGATATTTAATGTTTTTTGCTTGACTTTTTTAATATTCTATAATATTATAATGTGGAAAATGATAGAAATTTAGGAGGTAAGATTATGGAATTAAAAGGATCAAAAACAGAAGCTAATTTAAGAGCTGCTTTCTCTGGAGAATCAGAAGCCAGAAATAAATATACATATTTTGCAAGTGTTGCAAAAAAAGAAGGATACGAGCAAATTGCAGCAATATTTATGGAAACTGCTGAAAATGAAAAAGAACATGCTAAATTACACTTCAAATATTTAGAAGGTATTGGAGATACAAAATCTAACTTAACAGACGCTGCTGCTGGAGAAAACTATGAATGGTCAGATATGTATCCAAAATTTGCTAAAGAAGCTGAAGAAGAAGGATTTATGGAAATAGCAGCTACTTTTAGAGGAATAGCTGAAGTTGAAAAGCATCATGAAGAAAGATATAAAAAATTACTTGAAAATGTTGAAAATGGAGAAGTTTTCAAAAAAGGAAGTATTGTTGTTTGGAAATGTAGAAATTGTGGACACATTCATGTTGGTTTAGAAGCACCTACTATTTGTCCTGTTTGTAAACATCCACAAAGTTTCTTTGAAGTAAATGCTGAAAATTATTAATTTGATTAAATTTAGAAAAATTATAATATACTGAAATAAGATAAAATAACCATTCGACTGTTCAAATCAGAATGGTTATTTTTTTGTAATTCATAATTTATATATATAACGAAGTCTATACCTTTTTGTTAATAAATTTTTTCAATATCCATTCTGGCTCTTGGATACGTAATATCTTCTATAGTAAATATACCTAAGCTAAGAGTATCCCCTCCATTAAGCTTTAATATTACTGTACTAGAATTAGTCATTCTGTTGATAAAATTATCCTTTAATATTGGAGTTTCATTTTGTGTATCATCAAGTGGTTGCCCATTAACTAATAATATACAATTAAAATTAAATGTTCCAACACTTTCTCTTTCTCCAAACACTTGATAAGAAATTTGATATATTCCTGATTCATTAATATTTATATTTTCGCTACCAGCAGTATGGGACATAGCTGATCCTATCTCTATTTCATTTTTCCCATACTTAATTATAGTTGCTCCTACAGCTGTATTATCCCCAGGAACGGCTATAACAGATATTATGCTTTTTTGTTTCTCTAGATTATTATTTATAACTACTATTATTAGTAGTAATATTAATATGAATAATATTAAAGATAAAATTTTTCTAATACAACATTTACAATTCATTAATATCCCTCCTATTATATAGTATGGAATATTTAATTTTTAGTGAAATATTGCTCTTTCATAAGCTTTTACTTTATATACCATTATATTTTTATATCGTCTAATTCTTTTGTAACTTTATCATTATACACATATTTTCCATTAATCTTTTCATATACTTCACCAACTTTTACATTTGGTGGTAAATTTATTTCAGATATAAAATGTGGTCCACCATCCCCATTTTCTGATATACAAACCGAATTTTTGTCCATAACCCAAGCAAAATCATTTCCTTTTCTGCTTTTATTATCTAAATATATCTTTTTCTTTTCATACAAATTATATTCTTCTAATGTATTATCCTCTTGAATATTATTTTGATTTTTATTTTCCAAATTTTTCAATACATTTTTTAGTTCATTTATAAAATTGTCTATGAAATTATTACTATTTTTTTCTCTGTTTTCGAATAAATTTAAATTCAATTTCTATCTCCTCTCTAACTATCTATTTTGCTTTCTCCTGTTGCATAATCAATCGATATTCCCTCCTGAACATTATATATATACACATTAAATTGTAATTCTCCATTATCTTCAATAGAATATGCTTCAATATTTACTCCGACTTGCTAATTTATTATTTTCTTCAAAATATGGTGTTACTCTGTATAATACATTATTGGTTTGGTTTTCTTTTAAATAATTATATACTTTATCTTCAAATGTTTTCATTCCTTCAACATTGAAGTCTCTTGTTCCTGTTATTAAGTTTCTATTGTCAACATCAATACCACCAATATTCCATCCTATTAAATGACATCTATGATACAAATATCCTCCTGGCACAATATTTGTGTCATATTTCTTTTGTATAAATCCAGTAGGATTTATTGATGAATAATCATCTTTTTCATCATCTGCATTTGCTTTTTCCCAATTAGTTTTTATCATTGCCATTCCGTACTTTTCCATTTTGTAGGATTGAATAATAATCTTCTTGAATGTTAAAATCTTCATCATTAAATTTAGGAATATTTTGATTTATCTCAACATATATTTCTCCATTATATTCTGGTATATTTGATATTTCATAGGAAATTTTATTTTCTAAATGCTCATTTTTAGAATAATACGATGAAACTATAATTGAAAATATAATTAATATTAATGAAATTATTATTTTTGTTAATTGCTTTGTTTTTTTATTCATACATCTTCACCTACATATTTAATATCATAATATTAGGATTTTTTCAATGTTTATTGGAATTTGTTTTATAAGATATAATAATATAATTGAATATAGTTACGTTTCGAAGAAAATTCATTTGACAAAGTTAAATAATGTGTGTATAATAATTATAGGAAATGGAGAAACCACAAACGTGGTTCGCCAGTAATATGTATTAAAAAAAACACATCTAACTGTGCAAGTTACAGATGTGTTTTTTTATTGGTTTATTTGCTTTTGCTCAAAATTACTGCTAATGCTATAATCAAGGCAATTGCTATGATAGTTACACCAATTAATGAATAATATAATATGTATATTGTTGCAATTAACATTTGTCTTTCTACCATAAGCCTCACCTCCTTGTTGGAGGCAAACCACATCTGCTTATTCTCATTTCCTATGTTTAATACTATATAACATTTGTTTGCAAAAATCAAGTGTATATTCCATTTTTTTACAGTTTTTTCTAACTAAATTTGCATACGGATTCCCAATATTAATTAATCGTTTTTTTCTAGTATTAATTGATATTGGGAATCTTTTTATTTATCAATTTTGTTCTTTAGCCTCTTGTTTATTTTGACTTATTTTTATATAGTTTATAGATATTCATTCAACTCTTGTATGCTGCACCTTTTACTTTCTTAAACATTTTGGCGTTTCTTACGCTGTCTTTAATTCAAGCCTTAATTTATCAGCTATCATTGCTATAAATTCACTATTTGTTGGTTTTCCTTTACTTGCAGAAACAGTATAACCAAATATATTCTCTACTATATCTTGTTTTCCTCTTCCCCACGCAACTTCTATTGCATGGCGTATTGCTCTTTCTACTCTGCTTGGAGTTGTATGATATTTACTCGCTATATCTGGATATAATTGTTTTGTAATTTGATTAATTATATCTATATTACTAACTACCATTATAATTGCTTCTCTTAGATATTGATATCCTTTGATATGGGCTGGTACTCCTACTTCATGTATAACATTTGTTACTAAAGCTTCTAAATTTTTTTCTTCTTTTTTACTTTCTGGGGGTATTTCTATATATTGTGATTTGAATTCTTTTCCGATTATACTTGTTTTATTTGATGGTTGATAAAATTTTAAATCTTTAATTCTTTTAACTAATATATTTATATCAAATGGTTTAACTATATAATATTGTGCTCCTAATTGAATTGCTTTTTGTGTAATTTTATCCTGCCCAACAGCAGATAATATTATACACATTGGCTTTTTTTCTAAATCACTTGAATTTAATCTTTCTAACACTCCTAATCCATCTAAATGTGGCATTATTATATCTATTAATGCTACATCTGGTTTCTGTGTAGCTATCATTTCAAATGCTTCTTCTCCATCTCTAGCTACACCTACTACCTCTAAATCTTCATCTTTGGTTAAATAATTTACTAATGTTTTTGCAAATTCTTGGTTGTCGTCTGATACTAATACTTTGATTTTTTCACTCAATTTCTTGTCCCCCTATCAATATTTAAATTGTAAATTTTTTACAATTTGATTATATATCTTTTTCCAATATTTTACAATAGTTTTTTGCAAGTTTTTTAATTTTTTTATTTTTGTTCTAAGAATTTGAGTTTTTAAGTACTAGTTTCAATTCTTATAACTGTTGATATTTGTAACTTTTACTGTTTTCTTATTATTTTATTTCTAATTATTCTAAAATTCAAAATATTTATAACATTACTATTATCTTTTAACATTTTTTTCTCTTCTTGTTTTGTTAATTCCAAAATAATTGTAATTAATTCATTATATTCTGTTTTTATAATTTTTATATTGTTTTTATTACAATAATATTTAAACTTTTCAAAATTCGGATAATCTATCTTGATCTCAACTTCTTCACCCTCTAATTCTTCAACAACAGTTGAAATCGACAATGCTTTTGTTGCCGCTTCTGTATATGCTCTTACTAATCCCCCTGTTCCTAATAGTATTCCTCCAAAATACCTAGTAACAATTATTAGTACATTACTTAAGTTATTTCTTTCTAATACATTTAATATTGGAGAACCTGCCGTTCCGACTTGGCTCCCCATCATCACTTGCTCTTTTTACTATTCCATCTTGTCTTATTATATATGCATAACAATTATGTCTTGCATCATAATATTTCTTTCTAGTATTTTTTATAATTTCTTCTGCATCATCAATATTGTCTACATGGAATATGCTTCCTATAAATCTAGAACGTTTTTCTTCTATTTCAGCAATATTATTTTCATCTATTGTATTAAATTTTTCCATTTAGAATTCCTTTCTCAAGTGCAATTATATACATTTACTAATTATCCATTCCTGCCGTAAATCCTGTAGAATATGCTATTTGCAAATTAAATCCTCCTGTATATGCATCAACATCTATAACTTCTCCTGCAAAATATAACCCTTTTACTATTTTTGATTCCATAGTTTTAGGATTTATTTCTTTTATATTAATTCCTCCTGAAGTGATTATAGCTTCCTCAATTGGTCTAAACCCTGAAATAACAATTTCTAAATTTTTTAATAAATGTACAAGTTTGGTTCTTTCTTTTTTAGTTATTTCATTCACTCTCTTAATAGGAGAAATATTGGATAATTCGACAATTGTTTCAATCATTTTTTTAGGTAATAAATCATTTAAACTATTTCTAAATTCTTTATTTTTTTCCTTATCAAAATCTCTTAAAATTCTACTATCCAATTGCTCTTCTGATAATGCAGGTTTTAAATCTATGCTTAATATAATCTTATTTTCACTTAATAGCTTTTCTACATTTTTATATCTTAATAAATGTGCAGAACTACTTAATATTATTGGTCCTGATACTCCAAAATGTGTAAATAACATTTCTCCAAAATCTTTATATATAATTTTATCTTTTTCAGTATCTTTTAAATATATTTTTACATTTTTCAAACTTAAACCTTGCATTTGTTTGCATATATCTAGGCTTTTATCTTTTTTTGCAGTTAATGGAACTAATGAAGGTCTTATCTTACTAATTGTATGTCCTAACTCTTGTGCTAATTTATATCCATCTCCTGTCGAACCTGTTCCTGGATAGCTTTTACCTCCAGTTGCTAAAATTACTTTTTCTGCACTTATTTTTTCTATTTTTCCATTAATGCTAGCAACTACTCCTTCTACCTTTTTATCTTCATTCACTAATATTTCTTCTACTTTTGCATTTTTTAAAATCTTAACTCCTAATTTCTTTACTTTATTTATTAATGCTAATTGCACATCTTTTGATTTATCAGAAACAGGAAAAATTCTATTTCCTCTTTCCACTTTTGTTTGTACACCCTGCTCTTTTAAGATTTTTAATATATCTTCATTTGTAAAATTATTAAATGCGCTATACATAAACATACCATTTCCCGGTATGTTTTTTATGAATTCATCTATTGGCAAACTGCTTGTAATATTACATCTGCCCTTTCCTGTTATTAATATTTTCTTTCCGGGCATGTCCATTTTTTCTAGTATAGTTACTTCATTTTTATTTTGTGCAGAAGATACTGCTGCTAATAATCCAGCAGGTCCTCCTCCTATTATTATTACCTTCATTAACTCTCCTTTTTTAGTTATTTAAATTTTACATTATATTTTCTATAGCTTTAAGCACACCTAATTTTCCATACTCATAAGTAAGTCCGCCTTGCATAAAAGCAATGTATGGAGGTCTAATTGGTCCATCACATGAAAGTTCTATTGAAGAACCTTGAGTAAATGAACCTGCTGCCATTATTACTTTATCTGTATACCCTGGCATATCCCATGGCTCTGGAATTGAGTTTGAATCAACTGGAGATCCCATTTGTATTCCTTGGCAATATTTAATTAGTTTATTCTCATCATTAAAATTAATTGTTTGAACAATATCTGCTCTGTTAGCATCAAATTTAGGTTCTACCTCATAACCTAATTCTTCTAATATTTTGCTTGCAAATACTGCGGTTTTTAAGCTATTTGCCACTACTGAAGGTGCCATAAATAACCCTTGTAAAATAGATTTTGTTATTCCTAATGTTGGTCCCACTTCTTTTCCTTCACCTGGTACAGTCAATCTTTCTGCTGCCAAATTCACTAGAGCTTTTTTTCCTGCTATATATGCTCCATTTGGTGCTATTCCTCCACCAAGATTTTTTATAAGGGAACCTACTATAATATCTGCTCCAACTTCTAATGGCTCTTTTTCATTTACAAACTCACAATAACAATTATCAATCATTATTATTACATTTTTATCTACTTTCCTTATACATTTTATTACTTCTTCTAAATCTTCTATTGTTATACTCTTTCTTGTACTATAACCTTTTGAGCGTTGTATTTCTATTAGTTTTATTTTTTTATTTTTAAGAATTCTCTCAATTTCATCAAAATCAAATTTGTCATCTATTAAATCTATTTTTTCAAAATTTACTCCAAAAGATTTTAATGAACTTGGATTATCTACTATTCCAATTACTTCATCTAAAGTATCATATGGCTTACCTGCTACACTACGCATCGTACCCCCTGGTCTCAAAACCGCAAAAAGTGCTACTGTTAATGCATGGGTTCCAGATATGAATTGTCCTCTAACTAGTGCATCTTCTGCTTTTAATACATCTGCAAATACTTTTTCACAAGTATCTCTTCCTATATCTCCATATCCATAACCAGTTGTTTGATTGAAATGCATATCTGAAATATTGTTTTTTTGAAAAGCTTTTAACACTTTTAACGAATTATATTCACACACTTTATTTATTTTATTAAAAATAGGTGTTATCTCTCGTTCAACTTTTTCTGCTAAATTTACTAACTCTTCTCTTATCCCAAATTCTTTGTACATACTAAAATTTCCTCCCTTATATTAGATAAAGAAACAGAATTACTCTGTTTCTTCTGCTTGCACTTCTGTTGTATAATAACTATTTCCATACCATTCACTTGTTTTAAAATATTTTCCTATAAATGTAGGACTTACTATATCAAGTTCATATTGGGGTTCTTGCACTATTTCTCCTTCTTCATTAATTACTCCCCACTTGTCATCTTTTTTTATCCCTGCAAACCCATATTCATTTAATTCTGTCACCATATCATAATCAATTTCAACCTTAGCATTTCCATCTTTATCTACAAATCCCCACTTTCCATCTTCTTGCTTTGCATAAATTGCATTATTAGGGAATACCTGATTTACACTTAATTCTTTTCCTGTATAATCAAAATATCTGCTTCCTGTCTTAGAATACAAGCGAATATAACTTTCTTCTACTTCTACTCCTGCTTCATCCATTGTTGCTATTGTCTCCATATTTTTATTAATTAGGCTAATGCTATTTGTTGAAGATATATTTGCCTGTAGCAATTCTGTATTTTCTAGTTCAAATATACTACTATATTTAAGCTCTATCAAAGTTTTTCCTGTTAAATCAATTATACCATTATTATTATAGTTAGCTACAATATATTTATTATCTGCAATCTCTTCAATATAGGTATAATCATTATCAACAACTACATTACCTGAATTATCTATTATTTTATAGATTTCATCTTCTCCATATACAATACTATGTGTTCCATCTTGAGTCATCATTTTATAAATATATCCATCTGTAACTTCATTTCCATTAATATCAATTACCTTTTTATTTCCTTCTTCTTCTACGTTTAGATATATTCCTCCAAAAGATATATTTGTATACTTAGTATCTATCTTTATTTTTCCATCTATATTAGCAATACCCTGTTTTCCATTTCTTTGAACTAGAAATACATTGTTTGTTAAATTATATGTTATTTCTTCATATGAATAATCTAATATTTGTTTTGCATTCTTTAATAAACCAGCTTGTCCGTCTTTATATGCTATTAAATAAATGTTTTCATCATCCTCTATTTCAGTTACTCTTTCTATCTCTGTAAATTCTGTATTTAATACTTTTTCTCCTTTATAGTTTATATATCCATATCTATATCCATCTTCTTCTACTTTGCTAACTATAAATCCAGTTTTTTCATATTTTGTATTTATATTATAGTAATTGTCTGCTGCTATTGTATCGTATTCAGCTTTTATAACTTCTTTTCCATTAATATTGATTATTCCTGTTTTTCCATCTTTTTTTACCTGTAATAACCCTTCTTTATATTTTACTGCTGAAATATCTTCATACTCTGGTTTTGTAATTTCTTTTCCTTCAATAGAAATTAAACCATATTTGCCATCCTTCTTATATTTTAATACTGTTTTTTCAAACGGAATACCATCAGCAGTTGTTTCCGCTGGAATAGCTTGTACAGTTTCATATCCTGTTAATATTTGCTCTTTTTTATCATTTAACACCTTTGTTTCATACTCTTGAGTCTCTGTACTATAATTTGACATACAGACAAATACTGGTTTTGATGGATTTGGTATTTGTATAACGTCATAATTTGGTTCTACTAGTACATTTCCTTCTCTATCAATAACTCCATATCTATTGTTTTCTTTTATTAGGTTATAATTAATATCAGTTACTTTTTCAATTTCATATATATATTTAGCTCTATTTGAAAAATATATTGTTAAAAAAGTTGCTATAGCTATTATAATTACTATTGTTCCTACTAATAAAATTACTTTCTTTTTATTCATATGGTATCTCTCCTTTGTATTATTCATTATTTTCATCATCTAACTTTTCGTTCATATTTTTGCATACTTTAACATATTTAATTCTTTTATCTTCTACTTCCTCTACTTTATATGTTAATTTTTCATCTTCTATTATTGGATGCTCGTCTTTATCAGGAATTTTCCCAAGTCTTTCTACTAAATAACCAGACAAGGTCTCATAGTCACCTTCTGGAAGTTCAACATTAAGTATTTTCTTTAAATCATATGTTGAAAGTGCACCACTTAAGATATAAGTATTATCATCAACTTTTCTTACATCTGGTTCTTCTTCATCATATTCATCAAAAATATTTCCTACTAACTCCTCTATAATATCCTCCATTGTGATTAATCCTGCTGTTCCACCATATTCGTCAATTACAATTGCCATTTGAACTTTGTTTTGTTGCATTTCTTTAAATAGTTCATCAATATCTTTAGATTCTGGTACAAAATATGGCTCTCTCATAATATCTTTTATATTTATATTTTCCCCATCTTTTAATGGTTTTAAAATATCCTTTATAAACAATATTCCTTCTATATCATCTATGTTTTCATTATACACAGGTATTCTGCTATACTTTAACTGATCCATTTCATCTAGCACTTTACCTATATTGTCATTTACGTCAATTGCATACATGTCTATTCTAGGAGTCATAATTTCAGAAACTATAATGTCATTAAATTCAAATACATTATTTAATAATTGTAATTCTCCTTGCTCTATTGTTCCCTTTTCTTCTCCTTCTGCTATCATCATTTTTATCTCTTCTTCTGTTACAACTTCTTCTTCACTTTCTTCTACTCCAAATATCTTTGATACCATATTAGTTGAAACAGTTAATAGTTTTACAAATGGTGCAGTTACTACTGATATTCCTCTAATAACTCCAATTGTTGCATATGATATTTTTTCATAATATTTCATTGCTATTCTTTTTGGGACTAATTCTCCAAATACTAATGTAAAGAATGATAATATTATTGTTATTAGCACTATAGAAATTGCTCTCCAAACTTCCATGCTTAAAAATGGCATCCAACTATTTAGGACAGGTGCTAACTTGTCTGCAAATGCATCAGAAGCAAAAGCACTAGATAGAAATCCTGCAAGTGTTATTCCTATTTGAATTGTTGCCAAAAACTTACTTGGGGACTTTAGCATTTTTAGAATTTGTTTAGCTTTCTTTTTTCCTTCTTTTGCATCTTTTTCAATTTTAGCATCATTTAAAGATATGAAAGCTATTTCTGTTGCTGCAAAGTATGCATTTAATAGAATTAATACAACTAATACTATAATTTGTGTTAACATTAAAATTATCTCTCCTTATTTATTGGTCATATATATTATACACTATATCTTACATAATTTACATATTTTTTATTACATTTTATTTGTTTTTTTACAACAAATGAGAGTTCATAATAAATATGAACCCTCACTTATTTTTAGAATCCTGTTCTTGGCAGATTTTCTTCTTTTATTCCTGTTATAGTTTTGTCTTCATCCTCCACTTTCTTTTCCTCATCTTCTGGTTTTTTGTAATCATTTACATTAACTCTGTATATTTGATTTAATAATAGATTTACTTCAATTAACTCTTCATATGTTGTATATCCATCAGGAGATTTAATTTCTTGTATATAGTATTTTCCCGGATTAATTCCTTCCACTTTTGCTAATCCTTCTTTATTTGTTTCTAAATCTGAATATACTATATTTTTATTTTCATCTAATATATTAAATTTTGCACCTTTAAGTGGCTCTCCTGTTTCTGCATCTTTTTTAAGTAATTCTATTTTCGTTGTATTATCTAAATATGTAACTCTTAATTTACTACTTTCAAATTCGTAATCACCTGCTACTAAAGCATAATTTTGCTTTGTACTATTTCCAGAATTTCCATATAGTATTGGCATTGTTTTCATGTTTGCTGTTACTTCTAAATCAAAGTTTCCTGTTTTATCCATTTCTGAAATTGGTATTAAAACTTTAAATTTTTCTCCAGTTTTAAATTCTGTTTTTTCATTATTTTTTTCATCAGTTATTTTAACATTGTCTATCTTCACATTACTCAATTTCACATTATAATTTGTACTATCAACATTTGTTGTTACATAAAAAGTCTTGCTAGCAAAATTTTTATCTATTTTATCCATTTCCCATTTTAAATCATTTGTCTTTATTTCCACAATTGATACTGGTTTAGATGCAGATGAATTACTTGCTACTTTTGCTATTTTTTGTGCAACAGCTATTATTCTACTTCCTTGCTCATCTAAAGCCTTAAAATCATTCCAATTATAATTGTGCATTGCATCATATACAGCCATTTTTGTTGCAGCAAAAGCTTCTATATCACTATTGCATCCTAATTCTTTAGCTGAATGATATGGATATCCATTGGTTATTACTCTCCATATTTTGCTATCCGTTACTAACTTATCTGCACTAACAGTATAACTTTCTTCTTCTGTAACTCCTGGCAAGTTTCTATTTAAACAATATGCAGGATATTCAACTCCATCTTTTTGGTATACGACGAATTGTACTCCTACAATCATATCTTTATATGAAAAACATACTAATTCCCCTTTTGAATATAAATCAGCTTCATCAATTATATATGTTGCTGCTTTAGAGGTATTTGAAAAAATACCTAATGTTGTAAATAATGTTATTAATATAAGCACTATTGCTATAATATTTTTTATTTTCATTTAATACTTTCCTTTCAATTTATTTGTTTTGATTTATTAATTTTAAAATATCTCTACTGCTTGTACACATCTTCTATATTCATGCATATTTTCTACACAAGTTATTAGAGTTATCCTGTTATCGGCTGTATTTTCAATTAAACTCCAATCTGTTTGCTTAATTATTTTATTTAATGTTACTATATATGTTCTTTTTCCTTTTTCTGTAGAGTAAATTATTTTATCTCCTATTTCAAGTTCTTTTAAATCTCTAAAAAAGTTGCAATTATAACCTCTATTATGTCCAGCTAAAGGTACATTTCCGTTCCATTTTGAGCTATTTTCAAAATGGCCTACTGCTGTTGCTAAAACTTCTTGTGTTGTTCCCGACTTTATAGGAACATCTATTCCTATCTTTGGTATTTTTATTCTCCATTTGTTATTTTTGTCTAGTATTTTTTCTACGCTATTTTCTATATTACTTTCATGAGCATTTTCTGTTGTTTGTGTAATATTATCCACTTCAATTACATCACCATTCTCATAAATATCTGCAATTTGCATGAATTCTAAAAATGTGTTTTCCACTTTTACCGCATCTTTATCTATTCTATTTTCTTTTTTTAATTCTCCTAATTCTTTTCTATAGTTATAATTTGATGATAAATTTAAAAAACAAAAATCTAATATAACAAATAAGACTATACATATAATCAATGTAATAACTGTGGCTATTGTGTTAACACATTTTCTTGAATAGCTTAACACATATTAACCTCCTTTTTTCTCATTTTATTAAAATAATTTTTACATTTATCACCTCCTCCCGAAGTTTAAACAAATTTTTAAATGATTGTGAATTGTTTAGGATTAATAATTTGTTGATTAAAACATTTGATTAAAAAAATTTTTGAATTGATTATTAAGAATAAATAATCTTTTAGATAAAAAATTGCAATTTTTAACTACATCCATATATTACCATATTCTTAGATAATTGTAAAGAATTTTATTACGACATTTTTCGACAAAAGTGTGTTGATTGTTAGAATTCACTTTTTTAGTAAGAAGTATAAATTTTTTTCTTTTTATTTCCGGCCCCCAACATCGTACAAACTGTAAAACTCCACTAACATGTCGCTAACAGTTTGTAAACTTGTCGGTCCCCACCTTAAGCACTACAATAAAAAGAAAAAAATTTATACTTCTTATTTGCATTAATATGTATTTGAATTGTGTTTTCCACATTAAATATTTTCTGGCTTGTTTAACTCAAAATAAAATTCTACCCCATTTTCCAAGTTTATTACTCCGTAATCGTTTTTATAATTGTTCATGATGGCTTTTACAAGTGCTAACCCTATTCCAGTTCCTCCATCATTTCTGTTTCTTGAACTATCTTCTTTATAAAATCTGCCCCATATTTTTTCTAGATGTTCTTCTGGTATATTTTCTCCAGTATTACTTACAGATATTCTAATTTTATTGTTTTCTGTATTTTCTTCAACTTTTACTTCTATTTGTTTTACTCCATTTACTTCTTTAACATGTTTTATTGCATTAGTTAAATAATTTGTTACTACTTGTTCTATGTAGAAGTCATCCGCTTCAACCAACACTTGTTCATCTGATACAACTTTTATATTAATATTTTTTTCTTCTATCATAACATTGCATTTTCTTATAACTTCCTTTATAAGTTCAGTAATATTAAAAGTTTTATTGTTAAATTCTCTTTTTCCATATTCCAATTTCATTAATTCAAGTAATTGTTTTACTAGAGTATCCATTTTATTTGATTCATCTAAAATAACCTCTGCATAGAACTTTCTAGATTCTTCATCTGTATTTACATTTTCAATTAATCCTTCTGCATATCCTTGTATTAGTGCAATTGGAGTTTTAAGTTCATGCGATACATCTGATATAAATTGTTTTCTCATATCATCAATTTTAGATTTTTCTTCAATATCCTTTTCAAGCTCAATATTATTTTCTCTTAATTGTTTTATTGTTATTTCCAATTTGTCTGACATTGTATTAATATTTTTTCCTAATTCGTTTATTTCATCATCAGTATCTATAATTCTATATTTTTTACTAAAGTCAAGTTTTGCCATTTTATTAGTTATATCGTTTAATTCTACAATTGGTTCTGTAAATTTTTTAGAAATATATGATGAAATAATTGCTGAAATAAGTAATATTATAATTCCTATTAAAATAAGAGCTTGATTAGATATTTGAACACTTTCCTCAATTGGCACTGCTGGAATACTAATAAATAGTTCATATCCATTATCTAATATTCCTTCTAATAATATATAACTAATATTGTTTTCTTTGTCATTTACTTTTTCAATAGATATTTGGTCATCTGAATATATTGTTGAACTTTCACTTTTTTTGCTTTCCACTCCAGATATTATATTCATAATCGAATACAAATCTTTATCTGTACTAAATGCAATTATATTTTCATTAGTCTTAATAAATATATCAAAATTATTGTTAAATGCAATTCTTCTTAACTCTTGTTCTATACTATTAGAATTATACGAAGAATTATAATATGCATTAATCTTTTTATATACTTCTTTTACAGTATTTGTTTTAGAATATAGATAGAATGATTCTAGCACAACACTGTTTATAGCAACTAAACACAATACAATAACTGCTATTACTACACACATAGTAGCAAAAAGTCTAAATCTTACAGATTTAAAATTCTGTTTTATTTTTGCCATTTTTTACTCCTTGATTTATTTTACTTCAAATTTATATCCTATACCTCTTATTGTTTCAATATACTTTCCTTTTTTACCAAGTTTATGCCTAATCTTTTTTATATGACTATCAATTGTTCTTGAATCTCCATAATAATCATAGTTCCATACATTGTTTAATATCTTATCTCTTGATAAAGCAATATTTTCATTGTCTAATAGATATTTCAAAAGTTCATATTCTCTCAAACTCATATCTATTTCTTTTCCATCCACTGAAACAGTTCTTCCTTCTGAATCTATCACTATTCCTCCATAGTCTTTTATTTTTTTACCTTCCGGATTAGTTCTTTTTAAGATAGCTTCTACTCTTGCAACTAAAATTTTAGGACTAAAAGGTTTAGAAATATATTCATCTACTCCCAGTTCAAAACCAAATAATTCATCTTGTTCCTCTCCTCTTGCAGTAAGCATAATAATTGGTACTTTTGAATTTTGTCTTATTTGTCTTAAAACAGACCATCCATCTAGCTTAGGCATCATTACATCTAGCAAAATAAGATTTATTTTATTTTGGTTTTCTTCAAATATCTTTAGTGCCTCTTCTCCATCTTCTGCCTCCAAAATAGAATAGCCTTTTTGAATTAGAAAGTCTTTTATTAATTTTCTCATTCTTGATTCATCATCTACAACTAGAACTGTTATATCTCCCATTTTTCTCTTCCTTTCATAATTTCAATGTTAGTATTATTATACAACTCTATTGTGTCCTTTTTATGAATTTATGCTTATAAATTATATTACCAATTAGAAATTTATAATCTCTAATTGGTATTAACTCTTTCTATTTATTATTTTCTTTAACAATTTCTTTATCATCTTCTACATGATGAACATAAACATTTTGCCCTGGATATGCAATTTTAACATTTTCTGATTCAAGAACCTTTAGTATTTGTTCATTTACTCTTTCTCTAAACGCTAAATATCCTACATAATCTATTATATCTGTATACATGTATATAATAAAATTTATTCCATCTAATTGAATTGTATTAAAATGAACTTGAATTGTTTCTTTATCAACACCTTCTGTATTATTTAATACAAATTTAATTCTATTTTGTATTTTTTCTAATTTATCTGTATTTGTTTCTAAAGGTAACTTTATATTTAATAAATATCTTCTTTGTTTCATTCTTGACCAATTTACAACATTACTATTTGTAAATACAGAATTTTGGATTGTTACAATAGTATTATCAGAAGTTTTAATTTTAGTTGATCTAAAAGATATTTCGATAACCTCTCCCTCATCTGTTCCTACTTGTATCCAATCTCCAACTAAAAATGGTCTTTCAGACATTATTGAAAGTCCTGATATTAAACTTTTTACAAAATCTTGTGCAGCTAATGCAACTACAGCACTTCCAACTCCTAATCCTGCTATTAGACTAGAAGGATTAATTCCAAAAACAGCTAATATTAATAATCCTGCACCTATGTATATAACATATTTTAAAATTTTACTTGTAAAATTAGCTACAGTCTTATTACCATCTGGCATACTATTATTTCGTAATTTTTTTACAATTCCTTTTTTGGGGTCTACAAAATTTATTAACCCATTTGCTACAATACATATAATCGCTATATCTAGTACCTTTTTGCATATATCCAGTATTGTTTTAGGCGGATTTATTATAAGAACACCTATATATATACCTGACCATATGAATAATGCTCTTAATGGATTAAAAAAAGGATTATTTTTTATTTTTAATTTATCTTTTTCTTTAATTTTAAACATCTTAATTATTAGATATGCTAGTGGTTTGCTTAGTATGATAAATATTAGAATAATTAAAACTGCAATCCCTAAATCTAATAATTGCTCTTGTGTTATACTTTTTAAAAAATCTGTTAATTTGTTTATTTGTTCCAAATTAAATTACTCTCCCATTTTTTATATTTTATCCTAGAGTTGCTATAAGAGCTTTTATTTTTATTCCTTGCTCTTTAAACATTTTTTCATGTTCTGTTTCTATGTTTTCCCAAAATTGAGTTTCATTTTCTAAATCATATGTAATTTTTTCTATATTAAAACCTGTCTCTTTAAAATAATTTATACTATCGTTAAATAGTCCATCATCATCTGTCTTAAAATATACTTTTGCATCTTCTGTTAAAAATTCCTTGTATTTTTCTAATTGTCTCGTATGAGTAAGTCTTTTCTTTCTATGCTTTCCTCTTGGCCATGGGTTACAAAAATTTATATATACCCTTTCAATTTTATCTTCTTTTGATAATATATTATTTATTCTTTCTATATCATATCTTGTAATATATATATTATCAATTTCTCTATTTGCCATTTCAAATTCTGCCTCTATATTTCTTTTAGCTAATCCAAGCATTGCATCTACTAAATCTATTGCAATATAGTTTATATCAGGATTATATACTGCAAGTTGAGATATAAAGCTTCCTTTTCCACATCCTAACTCTAAATGTATTGGATTATCATTTTTAAATAAATCTCTCCATTTTCCTTTATATTCTTCTGGATTATCAATATAAAATTTACTAGCTTCTAATTCCTTTCTAGCCCACGGTTTGTATCGTATTCGCATTTTGTTACTTATCTTCCTCCTAACTTTTAACATCTATAGTATTATAACACTTAATTTATTAACTAACAATACCTTTTTTAGCAAAAATTTACTCACTTCCAATTAATTCTAATCCTTCCACTCCGCTTATTTTTACAGTCTTTATAACATTATCAAGGTTTTCTTCTGTCTCTAATCTTACAGCTAAATAATTTGTAGTATGTCCTTTCATATATCTTTTTGCATTTTCCATATGTGGTTCTTCAAATAAAACTTCTACACTTTTTCCAATGTAATTTTTATTGTATTCCTCTTCATTTTTTTTTGAAAGTTCTATAAGTTTTCTGCTTCTTTCCTCTTTTACATTTCCATCAATTTGATTTGGCATAACCGCTGCTCTAGTACCTTTTCTTTGAGAATATTTAAAAATATGCATTTTATAGAATTTTATTCTTTTTAAAAATTCATATGTTGTATTAAATTCTTTTTCTGTTTCTCCTGGAAATCCAACAATTATATCTGTAGTAAGAGCCACATTATCATATGTATTTCTTAATAATTCTACACTTTTTTCAAATTCTTCTGTTGTATATCTTCTATTCATTCTTTTCAATGTTGCATCACAACCACTTTGTAAAGACAAATGAAAATGATTACATATTTTTTCTAATTTAGAAAGTCTTTCTACAAATTCTTTTGTAATTAATGTTGGTTCTAATGAACCGTAATCTAATTCTTTCTATTCCTTCTATTTTATTTATCTCTTCAAGTAAATCAATTAATCTATATTCACTTTCTTTAAAATCTCTCCCATAAGAAGCCAAATGGATTCCTGTAATTACAACTTCTTTTATTCCTTGTTTGGCTATTTTTGTAATTTCACTAACAACGCTTTCAGGTTTCCTACTTCTTATATGACCTCTGGCAAATGGAATTATGCAATATGAGCAAAATCTATCACAGCCATCCTGTACTTTTATTACAGCTCTAGTTTTCTCTGTAAAAGTTATATCTCCAAAATCTACATATTCTTCACAATGCATTACATCTGTTACATTTGCTTTTTCTTCTAAATCAACATTATTATTTTTGTTTACTCTTTCTAAATTCCCTTCTTGGTTAATACCTTTTATCTCGCTATTCCTTTTGTCTTCTAACATTTTCTCAACAAATTTCAATATATTTTTCTTTTCATTTGTTCCTAATATTAAATCTATTTCTGGAATTTTTTCTAATTCTTCTTTCGCTACTTGTGCATAACAACCAACTGCAACTAAAATAGATTCTGGATTTAGTTCCTTTACCTTTCTAAGCATTTGACGAGATTTTCTATCTGCCATATTTGTAACAGTACATGTATTAACTATATATATATCCGCAATTTCATTAAATTCTACTATATTGTATCCACACTTTTTAAACTCTTGTATCATTGCATTTGTCTCATATTGATTAACTTTACATCCTAATGTACAAAATGCTACACTCTTACTTTTCAATTTATCTCTCATTCCTTCCAATTAATACAAATTATATATAATTTTATCATATTTTTGTATAATAAACAAGACAAAAGCAGGGCGACTTCGCCCTGCTTTTGCTAAGAGTTTATCTCCGGCGGTACATTCCATACCTAGGTACCAGAATTCCTCTGTTTACCCACATTTTGATATACTCCCGTACTTTTTTGGAAATCTCCTCATTTCCAAATTCATGGTGTGAATCTCCGATTTTTTCTTGAACAGCTTTTACAAGCATCTGCTCATTAAATTCCCCCTCCATACTTACCATCGCATTTTGGATGATTTCTCCAAGAGTATCCTCCTTCGATGACTCTTTGGAACCAAAGAAGACATTCCAAATGTGGTGAAACATACGTTTTCTCCTTTCACTCTTAAAAATATATTGCATAGTGCAACAAATATTATATTACATATATAGAATTATGTCAATTTTTAAATTTCTATTCCAAATCTATCTCATACAAATGAACTCTCCTTCAAAAGAAGAAGAGTCCATTCGTAACCAATGTTATTTGTTACCAGTCTGCAGTTTTTATTGTAGTACTTCCGTCATATGCTATTTTACACAAAATGGTCTTTCCATCTTTGTGTGTAGCATACAGCTTGATTGATGAGTCATCAGATGGTATAGGTACAAGATTTCTAGCGGTTACATTGGTTTGTGCCTCTTTTGCAATTGCATTAACTGCAATCGTCCGTTCTTGAATATCTGTCATTTTTTCCTCCTGTCATAGAACGTTGGTTTACATTAGCTCATTAGCTAAATTCATCTTTATTATACCATAAATTTAAGACTTTTTCCAGTCTTTTAATTTTATTCAAGTTAGGGTATCTGTTAAGTAATTTGTTGCAAAATTTTTGCCCATAAATTTTATATATATAGTTGTTCAACTAAATTATACACAAGATATTTGTGTTTGGCTAGTCTTATTTTTTTATTCTATTTTATCTCAAAAAAATTTAACTCATATTATATACTCTTTATTTGTTAAAAACTCTAGTCAAAAAACTAGAGCTTTTTTCTATTAATTGTGTTATTTATGTGT
>CALXQG010000003.1 GCA_944390515.1 uncultured Clostridia bacterium | reverse complement strand
TTAGCACAAGTAAAACAAAGAGAAGCTGGAGATGATGAAGCAAATATGATGGATACAGACTTTGTAACAGCTCTTGAATATGGTATGCCTCCAACAGGAGGAATGGGTATGGGAATAGACAGATTAGTTATGCTTTTAACAGATGAAGCATCTATAAGAGATGTGTTATTATTCCCAACAATGAAACCACTTAATAACGCTTAATAAGTTCTAATAGTGATTTATTTATAAAAAAAGAAAGTTTTTTAAATAAATCTAGATATAATAGATATTCAAAAATAAGATGTTTTCGAGAGGTATATTATGAAAGAAGAATTGAGTGATTTCTTAAAAATAGCATATAAATATAATCGAGTAAGAGATTTAAAAGAAGCATTTGAAGAATATCCAGTAGAAGAAGAATGGCATAAAGGGAAAATTGAAAATGTTTTAAAAGAAGATAGTGAAGATTATAATATAAGTTATAACATTGGAGATATTGTATTTGTTAAAGAATATAACTATTTTGATGGCAAAAAGGGAACAAATCATTTTTTCGTCATAATAGATAAAGATAACACAGCAGTGCCTATTGAAAATTTTGGTATGCTTATATCATCTAATTTAGATAAATTAAAGTTTAGAACTAATAAATTATTAGAAAAAGATAATTTTAATAATTTACACAAAGATAGTATAGTAAAAACTGATGTAGTATATAAAATTTTAAATGAACAAATAATTTTTAAAATTGGTACAGTGGATAGTGAAAAAATAGAAGAATACAAAAAAAGTTTTTATGAAAGCTTACAAGATAAAAAATTGATAGATTGAATTTTAATGAGTTTTAATAAATGCATTCGCATAGCTACAAAATAGCTGTATTTTAAGAAAATGAAAAACTTGAAATACTAGAAAGTAGCGACTTTGTAGAAATGTACATAATGCTCAATGAAACCATTGAATTAATTATTTTAGAAAAGGAATTTAGTATATGTATATAGATAAAAGAATTATATTTTTAATAATTGCATTAATGCTATTTAGCTCTTTTATGAGTATATTTTCTAGAGAAGGAGCACTTTTGAGTTTTGTTCTTTCAATACCAGGAATTTTAATAGCAATAACTTTTCATGAGTTCGCTCATGCTTTTGCAGCTGATAAACTAGGTGATGATACTCCTAGGAGACAAGGAAGACTTAATTTAAATCCATTTACACATTTGGATTTATTTGGAACTATAATGCTTATTTTTGCTGGTTTTGGTTGGGGAAAACCTGTGGAAATTAACCCTAGAAATTTTAATAGAAATATATCATTACACAAAGCAGAAGCAATTGTATCAGCAGCTGGTCCAATAATGAACTTTATTTTAGCAATTGTTTTTGAAATAATAACATGTGCAATATATAAATTTGCACCAAGTTTTTTATATTCAGAAGCAGGAGTAATAGTTAATCTAATACTAACATCAATTGTAACAATAAATTTAGGACTAGGAATATTTAACTTAATACCACTTCCACCATTAGATGGCTCAAAAATATTAAGTGCATTCTTATCATATAATGCTAGAAATTGGATGGAAACACATAGTCAAATATTTGAAATTGTTTTTGTGGCATTATGGATAGTAGGAATTTTAAGTTTAATAGTATCGCCATTAATTACAGTTGCATATAGTGGATTATCAAGTTTATGTGCAGCTATGTTTGGACTTACAATTATATAGTTAGAAAATGAAAGCATTCTAGTTAATGGAATGCTTTATAGCTATATAAAAAATAAATTAGGTGAAGAATAGAAATAAAAGATTGGAGAAAGGTTAAATTGAAAGATATAATTACATTAGGAATTGAATCAAGTTGTGACGAAACATCAGTAGCTGTAGTAAAAAATGGAAGAGAAGTTTTGTCAAATGTTATAAATTCGCAAATAAAAATACATGAAAAGTTTGGTGGTGTTGTTCCAGAGATAGCTTCCAGAAATCACGTAGGAGCAATTTCTAAAGTGACAAAACAAGCTTTAGAGGAAGCAAATATCTCATTTGATAATATAGACAATATTGCATGCACATATGGACCTGGACTTGTAGGTGCGTTATTGGTAGGTGTATCATATGCAAAAGCATTAAGTTATGCATTGAATAAGCCATTAACTGGAACAAATCATTTAGAAGGACATATTGCAGCAAATTACATATCACATAAAGATTTAAAACCACCATTTTTATGCTTGATAATATCAGGAGGGCATACACATTTAGTACATATAAAGGATTATGGAAAATTCGAAATTTTAGGAAAAACAAGGGATGATGCAATAGGAGAAGCTTTTGATAAAGTTGCTAGAGTTATAGGATTGGGATATCCAGGAGGACCAAAAGTGGATAAACTAGCAAAAGATGGAAAACCAACAATAGAGCTTCCAAAAACACATATAGAAGGCTTAGATTTTAGCTTTAGTGGTGTGAAAACTGCAATAATTAATTTACATCATAAAAATCCAGAAATAAATAAATCGGATTTATGTTCTAGCCTTGAGAAATATGTGACAGATATTCTTTTACAAAATGCAATAAAAGCAAGCAAAACAATAGAAACAAAAACTATTGCATTAGCAGGAGGAGTATCAGCAAATTCATATATAAGAGAGAAATTTATTGATTTAGAAAAACAAGGATATAAAATATATTATCCAGAACCTATTTTATGTACTGATAATGCAGCAATGATAGCATCAGCAGGATATTACAGGTATATTTCAGGAAATGTTTCTGATTTGACTTTAAATGCAATACCAAACCTAAAAATAAGCTAAAATAGAAATAAATAAAACAAGATTAAGGAAATAAAACCAAATTTGACTTATTTCTTGAAAAACAACTATAAGAGTAATATAATTTAAGAAAATTTCATAAAGGAGAATGCTATGGCAATATATGCAATAGCTGATTTACATTTATCTTTCTCCAAAAATAAGCCGATGGACATATTTGGAGATAATTGGGAAAATCATGCTGAAAAAATAAAGCAAAATTGGATTAATCAAATAAAAGAAACTGATACAGTAATTTTACCAGGAGACTTTTCATGGGCAATGTATTTAGAAGAAACAAAATCGGATTTTGAATATTTAAATAAGTTGCCAGGGAACAAAATTCTTCTTAAAGGAAATCATGACTACTGGTGGACAACCATTAGCAAAATGAATAAATTTATTGAAGAGAATAAATTTAAAAATATAAATTTTCTATATAATAACAGTTATTGTATAGAAGACAAAATAATTGTAGGAACCAGAGGTTGGAATATATTAGATACAGAAAATGACTACAAAATGATAAAACGTGAAAATTCCAGATTAGAATTATCAATTAAGGATGGAATGAATAAATTCGGAGAAAATAAAGAAATAATTGTATTTATGCATTATCCACCAATTAATAAAAATAATGTGATAAATTTAGAACAAACCGAATTTATTAAGACCTTAAAGAAATACAATATACACAAATGCTATTATGGACATTTGCATGGACATTCACATAGAGACGCAATAGAAGGAATAATAGATGGAATAGATTATAAACTTATTAGCGCTGATTATTTAGATTTTAAATTAATCAAAATATAGGAGAAAGTTATAATAAGAAAAACTAAAATAAAGATAATAATACTTATAAAAATATAATTATTATTAATTATTTTATATTAAATGAATATTTTTACTAATAATTTGTAAAAAATGAAGCAAAAAATATGTAAACTATTGCAAATCACGAAATATGTGATATAATATATAGGCTTATAAGAAAAAATCATGAAAGGATGAATAATATGAACGTAAAAGTAGAAAACACAGAAAATAAAAATGAGGTAAAATTAACATTTAACATTGAAGCAGAAAAATTTGAACAAGCAATGAAAAAGGTGTATACAAAAACTGCAAAATATTTTAATATACCTGGATTTAGAAGAGGAAAAGCACCAATGCAATTAGTTGAAAGACAATATGGTTCAGCTATATTCTATGAAGATGCTTTTAATGAATTAGTTCCAGAAATATATGATGAAGCTATCAAAGAAAATAAAATAGAAGCAGTTAGCAGACCTAATATAGATATAATTCAAATGGAAAAGGGTAAGGAATTAATCTTTACTGCAATAGTTGAAACAAAACCAGAAGTTGAACTTGGAAAATATAAAGGTATAGAAATTAAGAAAATAGAGTATACTACAACAGATAAAGATATCGAACATGAGTTAGGTCATATGGCAGAAAGAAATGCTAGACTTGTAACTATAGAAGATAGACCTGTTGAAAAGGGAGATATAACTGTTATAGATTTTGATGGTTCAATTGATGGAGTACACTTTGAAGGTGGAAAAGCTAAGAATCATGAATTAGAAATAGGAAGCAATACTTTTATTCCAGGATTTGAAGATCAAATAATTGGAATGAAAATTGATGAAGAAAAAGATGTAAAGGTTAAATTTCCAGAAGAGTACTTTTCAAAAGATTTAGCAGGAAAAGATGCTGTATTTGCAGTTAAATTACACGAAATAAGAAAAAAAGAATTACCAAAAATGGATGATGAATTTGCTAAAGATGTTAGTGAATTTGACACACTAGAGGAATTAAAGAATAGTATAAAAGAGAAATTAGATGTTGAAAATGAAACAAAAGCAAAAAATGAGACAGAAGAAGAAGCAATAAAAACTGTTTGTGAAAATGCTAAAATTGACATTCCAAATGGTATGATAGAAACAGAAATAGATAACATGATAAAAGATATGGAAACAAGATTATCATATCAAGGAATAAATTTAGCACAATATCTTCAAATAATGGGAAGAAAAGAAGAAGATATGAGAAAAGACTTCAAAGAACAAGCTGAAAAAAATATTAGAGTAAGCTTAGTATTAGAGGCAATTGCTAAAGAAGAAAAAATAGACGTTACTCCTGATGAGCTAAATGAGAAAATAAAAGAAATGGCAGAACAATATAAAATGGGAGAAGATAAATTAAATGAAAATGAACAATTAAAAGAATATATAGTAGATTCATTAAAAAGAGAAAAAGCCATAGAGTTAATAGTTAAAGAAGCTAAAAAGAAGAAATAAAGATAAAGTTAGGGGAGCTAGATTTTACAATAATATTGTGCCCTCTAACTTTTTTTGAAAAACTGTTGACAAATACTAAAATATGGTAAATAATATGAAAGTAAATTAAGAAAATAACAATTTAAAAGAGGAGGATTTGTAATGGAAAGAAATAGTTTAGTTCCATATGTTATAGAACAAACAGCAAAAGGAGAAAGATCATATGATATTTTCTCAAGATTATTAAAAGATAGAATTATATTTTTAGGAGAAGATGTAAATCAAACTTCTGCAAGTTTAGTAATAGCACAATTATTATTCTTAGAGTCAGAAGACCCAGATAGAGAAATAAATTTATATATTAATAGTCCTGGAGGCTCAATTACAGACGGAATGGGTATTGTTGATACAATGAACTATATTAAATGTCCAGTTTCTACAATATGTATAGGAATGGCAGCAAGCATGGGAGCAGTTCTTTTAGCATCAGGTGAAAAAGGAAAAAGATTTGCAACACCTAATGCAGAGATACTAATACACCAACCATTAATAGCAGGTGGTGGACTTTCTGGACAAACAACAGAAATAAAAATACATGCAGACCATATGGTAAAAACAAGAGAAAAACTAAACAAATTATTAAGTGATAGAACAGGTCAAAGCCTTGATGTAATTATGAGAGATACAGAAAGAGATAACTATATGACAGCAGAAGAAGCACTAAAATATGGACTTATTGATGGAATTATGGATAAAAGAAAATAAATTTTGAGGATAATATACTTCAAAAGTTATATATCTTAATATACTTAAAAAGAAGATAATATATTTACTTTATTTTAAAGTTTGAGAAAAAATGAAAGGAAAAGTAAAATGGCAAATAAGCAAAAAAATATTAGATGTTCTTTTTGTGGTAAATCACAGGAAGAAGTAGATAGAATAATTGCGGGACCAGGAGTATTTATTTGTAATGAATGTATAAAGGTTTGTGCTAATATTGTAGAAGATGATTTATATGAGGATGCAGAAATAACTTATACATTAGCAGATAAAGAGGAATTACCAAATCCAGCAGAAATAAAGGAAATTTTAGATAGCTATGTTATAGGGCAAGAAGAGGCTAAAAAGACATTAGCCGTAGCAGTATATAATCACTATAAACGTATAAATAGTGCAGAAGAAAAGACAGAAGATGATGTTGAATTACAAAAAAGCAATGTTCTTTTGCTAGGACCTACAGGTTGTGGAAAAACACTTTTAGCACAAACTCTTGCAAAAATTTTAAAAGTTCCTTTTGCTATAGCAGATGCTACAACATTAACTGAAGCAGGGTATGTTGGAGAGGATGTTGAAAATATATTACTTAAATTAGTTCAAGCTGCAGACTACAATATAGAAAAAGCAGAAAAAGGAATTATATATATAGATGAAATCGATAAGATATCAAGAAAATCTGAGAATCCATCTATTACAAGAGACGTAAGTGGAGAAGGTGTTCAACAAGCATTATTAAAAATTGTTGAAGGTACAATTGCTTCTGTTCCACCACAAGGAGGAAGAAAGCATCCACACCAAGAATTTATACAAGTTGATACATCAAATATATTATTTATATGCGGTGGAGCATTTGAAGGTTTAGAAAAAATAGTTAAAGATAGAATTGGCAAAAAATCAATTGGATTTGGAGCTGTAATAGATAGTAATAAAGACATAGATAAATACAAAGTCTTTGAACAATTATTACCACAAGATTTATTAAAATTTGGTTTGATTCCTGAATTTGTAGGACGTTTACCAATTATTGCAACATTAGAAGAACTAGATAGGAATGCACTAATTGAAATAGTTACAAAGCCAAAAAATGCTTTAGTTAAACAATATAAGAAATTATTTGCAATGGATAATGTTGAGCTCGAATTTGAAGACGAAGCATTAGGATTAATAGTAGATAGAGCAATTGAGAGAAAAACCGGAGCAAGAGGGTTACGTTCAATTATAGAAGAAATTATGAGAGACATAATGTTTGAGATACCTTCAAATCCAAAAATAGATAAATGTATTGTAACTAAGGAAACTGTTCAAAATAATGAACCACCCAAAATAATTATAAACAATAATAAAGAAGTGCCAAAAAAGAATAATACAAAAAGAGTTAGCACTAAAAAGAATGTTACAACAGCATAAATTTGAAATGAACAAAGAATTATTATAAAGAATCTAAAGGAAAGTATACTTAGGAATTCTTTGTAATAATTCTTTTTGCATTTATAAAAAAATATAGTAATATAAGGAGGATTAATTATGGAAAAATTTTTGAAAAAAGCAGGATGGACATCAATATTGACATCAGTAATTTTAGCAATAATTGGTTTAGTTATGATTTATAATCCAGATACAACAATGCAATTCATATCAACAGTACTAGGAATATTCTTTATAGTAGTAGGAATGATTAAAGTAATAAACTACTTTGTTTCAAAAGGAAATTCAACACTTTTTACAAATGATATTGCATGGGGATTAATTGCGATTATTATTGGTTTAGTTACTATGATTTATAGTAGTACAATAGAGAGCATATTTAGGATTATGATAGGAGTATGGATTATATACAGTGGATTTACAAGATTTGGATTATCATTTAGGCTAAAAGATGTAAATGACAAAGTATGGGCATTTGTACTAACACTTGCAGTTATAATGATAATAGGAGGATTATATGTAACATTTTATCCAGGAGCGTTAATTGTTACTCTAGGTGTTATAATTCTAATATATTCTATAATGGATTTAATAGAAGGTTTTATCTTTATGAAAAACATGGAAGACATATTCTAAAATTATATTAGTTTTACAAGAAAATTGTATTAATTTTTTTTAAGCATAAAGTATATATATTTATCTAATATCTATAATACTTTATGCTTTTTAAATGTTTAAATTGTTTTCTTACAACGCTAATTAGTACTTTTTTCAAGCATTGTCTTGATAGCTTTCACATAAAATGGTATAATAAGTAAGTGGAGAGTGAAATAAATGTTATTTGATAAAAAAATAAAAGTATATGCATTTGTTGGACCGTCAGGGACAGGGAAAAGTTATAGAGCTCAAATGGTAGCAAGTGAAAATAATATACATTACATAATAGATGATGGGCTTTTGATTAATGATAATGATGTGGTTGCTGGAAATTCAGCAAAAAAAGCACCAACTAAGATTGAAACAGTGAAAAAGGCTATATTTATAGACAATGAAGATAGAAAAAATATGATTGAAGCAATAAAGAGAATTAAACCAGATTCAATTTTGATTTTAGGTACTTCTGACGGAATGATAGAAAAGATAACAGAAAACTTAGAATTGCCAAAACCGGAAAAAACTATATATATAAATCAAGTAGCAACTGAATTAGAAATGGAAACCGCAAAAAGAATTAGAACCACAGAAGGAAAACATGTAATTCCAGTTCCAACATTTGAAATAAAAAGGGATTTTGCGGGATATATATTGGATCCTTTACAAATATTCAAGTATAGAAAAGATGATAAGCCATATATTTCAGAAAAATCTATTATAAGACCAACATTTAGTTATTTAGGTAAATTTACAATATCAGATACAGTATTTAGACAAATTGTGGAGTATTTAGCTAAAAAGAATGAAGGAATACATAGAATTTCTAAGGTAAGAGTAGAAAGCTCTGTAGGAGCTACAAATATTTATGTAGAGGTATATGTTGTATATGGATATAATATTGTAAATGTTTTAAGAGAATTTAAAGAAAAAGTAAAAAAAGAGATTGAAAGATTAACTACAATGAATGTTCAAGAAGTATCTGTTATGGCAAAAGGAATTCATATGCCAGACAATATGAATAAATAGAATGTTTTATAGGTTACATCAAAAAACCTAAATTTATTATGCGAGGATAGAAAAAATGTCATTTATAGTAGCGATAGATGGACCAGCGGGGACAGGAAAAGGAACAGTAACTGAAATTTTAGCAAAAAAATTTAATTTATTAAATATAGACACAGGTGCAACATATAGATGTGTTACTTTAGAAATGCTAAATAAAGGAATTAAATTAGAAGAATTAGATAAAATAAAAGATTTGTTAGAAACAATACAAATAGATATTAAAATAGAAAAAGGAAAACAATTAGTATTTTTAAATGGAGAAGATGTTACAGAAAAAATAAGAAGTAAAGAGGTTTCTGAAATTGTTTCGCAGGTTTCAAGTATAAAAGAAGTAAGACTAAAAATGGTTAGTCTGCAAAGAAAGATGGCAGAGGGAAAAGATGTCATTATGGAAGGAAGAGACATAGGTACATATGTATTTCCAACTGCAGATGTAAAAATATATCTTGATGCAGATCTAGAAGAGAGAGCCAAAAGAAGATTTACTCAAAACAGAGAAAAGGGAATAAATATGTCCTACATTGAAGTCTTAGAAAATATAAAAAGAAGAGATGAAAATGACAAATCAAAAGAATTAGGAGCTTTAAAAGTAGCCAAAGATGCAGATGTAATAGATACTACAAGTATAAGCATTAGAGAAGTTGTAAATGAAATAAGCGAAATTATAAAAAAGAAAAAGATAGATATAAAATTGCAAAAAAAGATTTATAAACCTCGTAAAGAAAATGCTTGGAAGAAATTTGTTAGAAAAGCAATAAAAACAATTTTAGCTGGTCTATATAAAATATCTTTTAGAGTTAAAATAACTGGACAAGTACCAAGTGAAGGAGCATATATTATCTGTAGTAATCATATTAATTATCTTGATGCAGCGGCAATTGTATTATTTAATAAAAGAAAAGTAAATTTTGTAGCAAAAGAAGATTTGTTTTATCATAGAATATTATTTTGGTTAGGACATTTATTTGATGCCATTCCTATAAAAAGAGACATGCAGGATATTGATGCAATGAAAAGATGCCTAAAAGTATTGAAAAATGGAGAACTTTTAGGAATATTCCCAGAAGGAACAAGAAAAGGAATGGAAAAGAATATGAAGGCTAAGAATGGAGCTGCATTTATGGCAATTAGGTCAAATGTAAAAGTTATTCCTGTTGGAATACATGGAACATTCAAACCTTTTAGTAAAGTATATGTAAATTATGGAGAGCCAATAGATGTTAGTAAGTATTCAAAAGAACAGTTGGATGAGGCAACAGAAACTATAATGAACCAAATAGTTATGTTGACAAAAAAGGAAGATTAGACTATAATATATGATGGACTGCAAACTTTTGTTATGAAAAAATTAAGATAAAGTTAAAAAATTAAATTTTAGTATTAAGCATGTACAAACTGACCAAATTTGTACTGTAGGAAAGGAATGTAAAGAACGATGAATAATGAAAAAATAAGAAACGTAGCAATTATTGCACACGTTGATCATGGTAAAACAACATTAGTAGATGCTTTATTAAAACAAAGCCATGTCTTTAGAGCAAATGAGCAAGTAGATGAAAGAATAATGGATTCAAACGATCTAGAAAAAGAAAGAGGAATTACAATTTTATCTAAGAACACATCGGTAATGTATAATGGAACAAAAATAAATATAGTTGATACACCAGGACATGCCGACTTTGGAGGAGAAGTTGAGCGTGTATTAAAAATGGTTGATGGAGTTTTATTATTAGTTGATGCCTTTGAAGGACCAATGCCACAAACAAGAGAAGTTTTAAAGAAATCTCTTGCATTAAATCTTAAACCAATAGTTATAATAAATAAAATAGATAGACCAGGTGCTGAACCACTTAAAGTAGTAGATAAAGTTTTAGAATTATTTATAGAATTAGATGCTAATGATGAACAATTGGATTTCCCTGTTATATATGCATCTGCAAAAAATGGAATTGCAAAAATGCATTTAGAGGATGAAAGTGATAATGTAAATTGCATATTTGATACTATAATAAGCAAAATTGAAGCACCAAATTGTGATACAGAAGGAACAATGCAAATGCTTGTATCTAATATAGATTATGACGATTATCTAGGAAGAATTGCAGTAGGAAGAGTTGAAAGAGGAACTATTAATTCTGGAATGAGTGTTGCAGTATGCAAAAAAGATAAGAATGAGAATGGAAAAATAGCAAAATTATTTACATACGAAGGATTAAAAAGAGTTGAAACTGAACAAGTATCTGCCGGAGATATAGTATGTTTGTCAGGAATATCAGATATTAATATTGGAGATACTATTTGTGATATTAATAATCCAGAAAAAATACCTTTTGTAGATATAGATGAACCAACTGTATCTATGACATTTAGTGTTAATAATGGACCTTTTGCAGGTAAAGAAGGAAAATTTGTAACATCAAGACATATTCGTGATAGACTAATGAAAGAACTTGAAAGAAATGTTAGTTTACGTGTAAAAGAGACAGAGTCTGCTGATAGTTTTGAAGTATGTGGACGTGGAGAATTACATTTATCAGTATTAATAGAAACCATGAGAAGAGAAGGATTTGAACTTTTAGTTTCTCGTCCAAAAGTAATTTTTAAAGACATTGATGGTGTTAAATGTGAACCAATGGAAAGACTTGTAGTAAATGTTCCAGACGACTGTATAGGAAATGTTATAGAAAAATTAGGAAGACGTAAAGCAGAAATGCTAAATATGGAACCAGCTGAAGCTGGACATACAAAGGTTGAATTTAAAATACCAGCAAGAGGAATAATTGGATATAGAACAGAATTCCTTACAGACACTAAGGGAGAAGGAACAATGAATAGCATATTTGATAGCTATGAGCCATATAAAGGAGAAATTCAAGCAAGAACAAGAGGAGTTTTAGTTGCATTTGAGCAAGGAACATCTGTAACATATGGATTATACAATGCTCAAGAAAGAGGAGAATTATTCATTGGAGCAGGTGTAGAAGTGTATGAAGGTATGATAGTTGGTATAAATTCAAGAAATGAAGATATTGCTATAAATGTTTGCAAAGAGAAACACCTAACAAACACAAGAGCATCTGGTTCAGATGATGCATTAAGATTAGTACCGCCTATACAATTATCTCTTGAAAAGGCAATAGAATTCATACAAGATGATGAACTAGTAGAAGTAACTCCAAAAAATATACGTTTAAGAAAGAAAATATTGGATAGCAAAACTAGAGAAAGAGAAGCAAGAAGAAAATAAGGTATTAAATATTAAATAAAAAGCGACCTTTTGGGTCGCTTTACACTGTTATATAGTTAACAATATAAAAAAGAAATAATAATATATAATTATTAGGAGAAAGAATAGCAATGAATAAAAATGAATTAATGAAAATTAAGCAAAAAGCATTGGAGGAACATATTCCAATAATCATGGATGATACATTAAGAGTTATATCAAAAATATTAAAAGAAAATAAACCAAAAAGAATACTTGAAATAGGTACTGCAGTTGGTTATTCCGCAATTTGCTTTTCAGAATATTTAGAGGATAATGGAATAATAGATACAATAGAAAGAGAACATGATAGAGTATTACAAGCTAAAGAAAATATAAAATTAGTAGAAGTAGAAAATAAAATAAATATATTAGAAGGAGATGCGGTAGAAATTTTACCAACTCTAAATAATGTGTATGATATTGTATTTATAGATGCTTCAAAGGGTAAATATCCATTCTTTTTAAAAGAAGCCTTAAGAATGTTAGGAAAACAAGGAATTATTTTAGCAGATAATGTTTTATATAAAGGTTATGTAATGAGTGATTATAACAAACACAAACAACGTACAGCAGTTAGAAATCTAAGAGAATTTTTAGCTGAATTACAACAAAATAAAGAATTAGAGACAGAAGTTTTAGAAGTCGGTGATGGACTAGCTATTGCTAAAAGAAAATAAAATATAAGAAAAAACCCCAAAACATTGCTTTGGGGTTTCCTAGAAGGTCTAGGAAGAAGAATTTTTGAATCCTAGTTTTTCGAGAAGATCAAGTACCTTAGGGTCAGAAACTTTGGGAATAGGATATTGGTTTCCTTGAGCCTCCTTAAAAAGTTTTTCAAGCCGTTCCATAGCTTTTTTTACAACAGTCTTATCAGTGCTACGTAACAACTGAAGTGTAGAATAAAATCTGCTTGTCCAGTTACTTTCTTCCTGTCTTGCTTCATAATCTGCTTGTTTCAATGCCACGAGACAACCTCCTGTTCAACATAAGTGAAAAACTTACACATACATTATACTATATTTTACATAAAATATCAAATTTTAGTTAATCAAGTACTTCACTGAAGATAAAATAGTATCTGTCAAAAATGTTAAAAATAATATATAAACACCAATTATTTGAACTTTATATGGTATTTTTGATAAAATAATATTTAATTTCTTTTTAAAAAAAGGATAAATTAAATTTATAAAAAGTATTGCTATAATACCCCAAGCAAAAGAATAAAATATACTTATTCTTCCGTTTAAGTTCATGAACTCATTTGTATAATTCCACCATTTAAGTGAAAACATTGCCTCCATTCCAAAACTTACAAGATACTCGAAAACGGAAAATATTATAGCTGCATAAATAAATAGTTTTATATTATGTTTTTTGTATGTGCTAAAAAATATAATTAATATTAGTGCACCCCAACCATATATAGGGCATAGTGGACCAAAGAGAAATCCTCTTTTAGTAAAATGACCTAGAGCATAAAAACTAAATGCGGTTTCCAAAAGCCAACCTATAACAGCAAAAATTAAAAAATATAGAAAATATAAATAAGTTCTTGGTAATTTTTTTGTAGTATTATCTAAATTAATTATTTTCTTAATATTACTATCTTTTGTGTTATTTTCTTCTTTTATTTTCTCCATAAAATAACTCCCTTTTAAATTTTCACATATATAATATCAAATATAATGTAAAAAGTAAAGTGATTGTAATACAAGTAAAAATGTAGTATAATAGTTAGGCAAAGGAGTGAAAAAATGAAATTAAATATAGTATTGGTAGAACCAGAAATTCCACAAAATACAGGAAATATTGCAAGAACATGTGCAGCTATTGGAGCGAAACTCCATTTAGTATATCCTTTGGGATTTAGCATTTCTGAAAAAGCAGTAAAAAGGGCAGGACTTGATTATTGGGATAAACTTGAGATAGAAGAGCATTTATCATTTGAAAAATTTTTAGAAAAGTACAAACCAGAAGAGAATAATATGTTTTTTGTAACAACAAAAGGAAAACATGTATATTCTGAGCCTAAATATGAAGAAATGGAAGAAGTATTTGCTTTATTTGGTAAAGAAACAAAAGGACTTCCAGAAGATATTTTATTAAAATATATTGACAAAACAATTAGAATACCAATGAGACCAACACTTCGTTCGTTAAATTTAGCTAATTCAGTTGCTATTGTTGCATATGATATTGTAAGGCACCAACATTTTGATGGATTAGAAGAATTAAGTGGATATTTTGATACAAGATTAAACGCTGTAAGAAAATAAAATATAAATTGAAAGGAAAGTGGAAAATATGAAAAAACCAGAATTATTAGCACCAGCAGGTTCTTTTGAAAAAGCAAAAACAGCATTTTTATATGGAGCAGATGCTGTATATTGTGGAACAGGTTCATTATCATTAAGAAGTAGAGCAGAAGTTGATGATAATGAACTAGCTAAAACAATAGAATATGCTCATAGTATAGGAAAAAAAGTTTATGCAGCAATAAATATTTATGCATGGGACGAATATTATGAAGAAATAAAAAAGCAAGCAAAAATGTTAAATGAAATGAAAGTAGATGGAATAATTGCATCTGATGGAGGAGTAATTGAAATATTAAAGGAATATGCTCCAGATGTTGATATACATATTAGCACCCAAGCTAATACAGTAAGTTACCATTCTGCAAACTTCTGGTATAAGAATGGAGCAAAAAGAGTTATTCTTGGAAGAGAAATGAACAAAGAACAAATAAAAGAAATAATGCAAAATAAACCAGAAGATTTAGAGGTAGAAATATTTATCCATGGAGCAATATGTTTTGGATATTCAGGAAGATGTTTCTTAAGTGATTTCTTAGCTTCAAGGAGTGCAAATTTAGGAGATTGTGCACAAAGTTGCAGATGGGCGTATAATGTTTATGTAGAAGAACATAATAAACCAGGGAATTTAATGCCAGTAGAACATGACGAAAAAGGAACATATATATTTTCTTCTAAAGATTTATGCTTAGTAAAGCAAATACCAGAAATAATAGAAATGGGAATAGATAGTTTAAAAATAGAAGGTCGTTTAAAAACAGAGTATTATCTAGCATCTGTTGTAAATTGTTATAGAAATGCTATAGATGATTATTTGAATAATCCAAATGAATATGATTATACAAAATATTTAAAAGAATTAGAAAAAACTAAAACAAGAGGATTAACTACATTTTACTTTGAAGATAGAAATAACAAGGATTTTCAAGAATATGATGGAAAGCAGTATAATCCCAATTATGAATTTGGTGGAAAAATTTTAAATTATAGCGAAGAAAAATCAATAATAGAAATTAGAAACAAACTTATGGTAGGAGATACGATGGAAATTTTAATACCAAATGAAATAAAACCATATGAATTTGTAATAGATAAACTTTGGGATACTGATACAGATGAAGAAGTGCAATTTGTTAATCCAGGAAAAGCTGGACAAAGCATAAAAATGAAATTGCCAATTAAATGTGAAAATGGTTGGATTTTAAGAAGAAAAAAATAATTAAATCTTGTAAAAATAATCTTGTGAACAGTGAAAAATATTCTGGGTACTGCAGAGAATAAATTTTATTAATAATTAATTTTAACATGTTCTCTGCAGTATTTATGTATACAAGAACAAGTTAATTTTTTTCAAACCTTTTTGCAAATATAAAACCAAAAATTAAAAGTAGTATTGAAACAAGACCATCAAAATCAAAACTGATAGGACTGTATAAAACAAGCACACTTCCTAAAGTAAAACCTATTATAGAATAATATGTTTCCATATAAAAATATTTCAATAAAAGTTTTATAATACCTAAAAAAATGATGCAACCTAAAATTAATCCAATCCCCATAGGAATTAATATATTAAAATTCATACTAGCAATGCTATTTAAGTATGTTTGATAAACACCGTATACACATTAAAATAAGTGTGTTACTAACTCCAGGAAAAACAATTCCAATTGACATTAAAAAACCACATAAAATAAGAAAAGAAATAGAATAGTCATATACATTACTTGAAAAGTTAATATTTCCTTCCAAAAACACAAGAAAACAACCTAAAATAAAAGTTAGTAAAGTAAAAATGAGATATCTAGGTTTAAAATGATATTCTGAATTTATTTTCTTTATTAAAATAGGGACACTACCTAATATAAGCCCAATAAAACAGAAACTAGTTGGGGTTGGAAATTTGTTAAATAGAGTTTTTAAAATATTTCCAAATATAAATATTCCAATTATACCTCCTAAAAATATAGGAAGTAAATATAAAAAATTCTTTTTAAAATCTCTAAATAAATTAAAGATACAATCTACAAGTTTATCATATATTCCAAAAATAACACAAAGGACGCCACTACTTATTCCAGGAAGAATTGCACCTGCACCAAGTAAAATTCCAATAAAAAAATCTTTAAGTTTATTCAAAATAACCACCATTTAATTATATGTGCAAAAAGAAAAAATAATACAATCCTTTAAACTATTATTTTTCTAAGGTCAGGCACTTTTAAATTTCTTATACATATAATCTATGTATAAGGAAAGTGGAGGTGCGATTATGTTTGCTACTCTTTGTGGAAGTTTAGGAGCTATAACTTTTTTTGAATTTTTAAAATCAGCAGTTTTTTTGTTAGGTTATATATCAAATAATAATCTTTTTCCTGAACCATTATCAGCAGAAGAAGAAAGAAATTATTTAGAGCTTATGAAACAGGGAGATGAAGAAGCTAGAAATATTTTAATAGAAAGAAACCTAAGATTAGTTGCACACATTTGTAAAAAATATACTACTGCAAAAGCTGAACAGGATGATTTGATTTCAATAGGTACAATTGGATTAATTAAGGGAATTAACAGCTTTGAGGCTTCAAAAGGAGTACGATTAGCCACATATGTAGCTAGATGCATTGATAATGAGATTTTAATGTATTTGAGGAGTACAAAAAAGTTGAATGCAGAAGTATATTTAGAAGAGCCAATAGGTAAAGATAAAGATGATAATGTAGTAACTTTACAAGAAGTTCTAGAAAATGAAGAAAAAAGTATAGAAGAAGAGGTGGATTTGAAATTTAAAATAAAAAAGCTTTATAGAAAAATGAAAGAAGTATTGAAAGACAGAGAAAAGTTTATAATAGAGCTTAGATTTGGGTTAAATGGGAACAAACCAAAAACACAGCATGAAATAGCAGAGATGATGGGAATATCACGTTCATATGTTTCAAGAATAGAGACAAAAGCTATTGGCAAACTAGCAAATGAATTCAAGGAATAACAAGTAGAAAATATTACAAGAATGTTACAGAAATATTACATTTTGATTACAAATAATAAAAGTTATTGAAAATGGCACACTGGTAGTGTAAAATAAAAATACATAGATAGTGTGTCTTTTATGATACAATAAAAATAAACCAAAAGGAGAAAATTTAAATCATGAATAAATATGAGAAAACCAAAAGAAGAGAAAATAGCTATAAAAGAATAAAAAAGATAAAAGAAGCAAAAGGAATAACATTAATAGCTTTAGTAATAACGATAGTAATCTTAATAATCTTATCGGTAGTAACTATAAATATGGCATTTGGAGATAATGGATTAGTAAAATATGCAGATAAGGCAAAGTTTGAAACAGAAAAAGCAAGTGCACAAGAAAGATTAGAAATAGTTTTACAAAGTGCCTATGCAGAAAAAAAGACAAATACAGAATATAGTGAAGAAGAATTTTTAAATCAACATTTAGATGAATATATATATTCAAAGGAACCAAAAGCAGTAGTTGATGGAGAAATAATAAGTTTAAATGGATTCAAGTTTGAATTGGATAGAAGTGTTCCACAATTAGGAAAATATATAGAAAAAACAGAAGATGTTAGCACAAATGGTAGAATATTAACATCCGAAATTAAAACAAATTCAATAAAGATCAAAGTACAATTACCAGATACTGAAAATGAAATTGAAAAAATTGAATATAGTGAATTTGATGGAAATGTTTATTATACAGGAAAAAATCTTGTAGATACTCAATACGAATTTAAAGGTTTAAGTGCCAATACAGAATATAAAATAAAGGTTAAAGTAACATATAAATCAAATGAAGTAACAGAAATAAGTAAGAATATAAAAACAAATAAAGAGATATTTTCAGATAAATATATAGAGGCGGCTTATTATACTGATAGTGAAGGAAATACTGCAAGGATACCACAAGGATTTGCAGTAGGAATATCAGAAGGAATAAATAAAATAAGTACAGGTTTAGTTATAACAGATAATATAAATGAAAATAATGAAAGCATAGGAAATGAATTTGTATGGGTACCTGCAACAGTAGATGGTAAAGAAATTAATATTGGAGAAGAGAAAACAGTAACAATAAAATACCAAAGAACAAATTTTGAATCTGGAAACTTTGATTACTCATATTTTCGTGAAAATAGAATAGCAGAAGATGACAAAAGTGTAAATAGTTATGGAGGGTTCTATATAAGTAGATATGAGGCAGGTGATATTGAGGCTACTAATAATAAAACAATGAGAGAGAATGGAAGTAACGTAAATAATACAATGGTAATAAGAAAAAATCAAGTTCCTTATACATGGATAAATAAAAATGAATCCATAATACTTGCTGAAAGTATGGCAACTGAAAATGAGTATGTAGGTGTATACACAAAACTAATAAGTAGTTATGCATGGGATACTACACTAAATTTTATTGAAGCTCGAAATGCAGGATATTTAAATAATCCTATGTTAGGCAATTATCTGAAATCAGTAATACAATATAAAGATTTGAGCGGGGATACTAAAATTAAAAAAAGTGAAGAAGCTTTATTGTTATTAACTGGACAAACCTATTCTGCTTCTAATATATATGATATTGCAGGAAATGCTCAAGAAATAACTAGTGAAACCAATATTACAAATCCAAAAGTAATTAGGGGAGCATCATATGGAGTTGAAGGAGAGAGAGCTATGCCAGGAGATAGAAGTGCAACTTATTCTGATTTACGACAAGATTATATAACGTTTAGAGTAACATTGTATATAAAATAATAACTAATTATACTTCAAACAGTAGTATAAAGTACAATACTACTGTTTGATTTTTATTCTAATAAGTTAGAGAGAAAATGTTCTATACTGAACTTAAGCAATTGTACATAAAGTATTGAATAGATTGATAAAAGATTGTACTATTATGAAATTTATCATTTTTTGACAATATGTAGTCAAAAACAAATATATATGCTACAATATTATATGGAAAGAAAATTGTAGATAATTAAATATCTATTTAATTACTCTCCCTTTGTGATAATTCATATAAGGAGGAACTTATATGCCATATATTGAATTTAAAAATGTAGTAAAAGAATATAAAATGGGAGAAGTCCTAATTAAAGCATTAGATAAAACTAATTTTGAAATAGAAAAAGGAGAATTGGTTGTAATAGTAGGTCCTAGCGGTGCAGGGAAAACAACAGCCCTTAACATATTAGGTGGAATGGACAATGCAACATCAGGAAAAGTAATAATTGATGGTAAAGATATAAGTAAGTTTAAGAAAAAGGAACTTATAAAATATAGAAGAGAAGATATAGGGTTTGTTTTTCAGTTCTATAACTTAGTACAAAACTTAACCGCTATTGAAAATGTTGAACTTGCAACACAGATTTGTAGGCATCCATTAAATCCTAAGGTAATACTTGAAAAAGTTGGATTAAAAAACAGAACTAAAAATTTCCCTTCTCAACTTTCAGGAGGAGAGCAACAAAGAGTGGCAATTGCAAGAGCAATTGCTAAAAATCCAAAATTGCTATTATGTGATGAGCCAACAGGAGCCTTAGATTATAAAACAGGAAAGCAGATTTTAAAGTTGTTACAAGATACTTGTAGGAAAGAAAAAATGACAGTTATTATCATTACTCATAATAGTGCATTAACTCCAATGGCAGATAGAGTTATACATTTTAAAAATGGTACAGCATTTGATATTCAAGTAAATGCAAATCCTACACCAATAGAAGAAATAGAATGGTAGAATATAAAATCTAGAAAGAGAATAAATCAACAATTAATAACTGGAGGTGAAAAAATGAAAATATCCCTTATAAAAGATGGAATAAAAGAAGTAAAAAATTCATATAAAAGATTTTTATCATTACTCCTTATTGTGTTATTAGGTGTTGGTTTTTTTGCTGGAATAAAAACAGCTAGCCCAGATATGAAAAAGACGTTAGATACATATTTTGACGACTTAAATGTTATGGATATTCAAGTTATTTCAACAATGGGATTAACTGAAAATGACATTACAGCTATTAAAAATATTGAAAATATAAGTGGAGCTGAAGGTACATATCAATCAGATGCCATTGTAAATATTGGAGACGAGCAAGTTGTAGTCAAATTAGAGACAATGACTACAGAGATAAACTCATTAAAATTGATAGAAGGAAAACTTCCAGAGAATGCAAATGAATGTGTTGTAGAAAAAAGATTTCTATCAGAAACAGAACATAAAATAGGTGATAACGTCAAAGTAGACATAGAAGATATTACAAATGAAGAGGGAGAAAAACAAAAAGTATTAAAAAACGATGAACTTACAATTGTTGGTGTGGTTGAATCACCAATGTATATATCTACAGATAGAGGAAACACTAAATTAGGAAGCGGTATGATTGATTTCTATATGTATATATCCAAGGATAATATTAATGTGGATATGTATACAAATATTTATGTAACAGTTGCTGGAGCAAAAGAATTAGATACCACTAGCGATAAATATACTGAAACTGTGGACAGCGTAATAGACAGTTTAGAGAAAATAGCAGATGAAAGACAAGAGGCGAGATATAATGAATTTTACAATGCAGCAAATTTTAAAATAGAAGATGCTCAAAAGAAATTAAATGAGGAAAAAAATAAAGCAGAAAAAGAATTAGCAGACGCAGAAAAAGAATTAAAAGATGCACAAGCAGAAATTGATTCAGGGGAAAAAGAACTAGAAACAAATAGAGCAAATGCTAATAAACAGTTTGCAGATGCAGAAGAAGAGTTAGAAAAGGGAAAAGAGGAATTAATCCAAAAAGAAAAAGAATTTGAAGAGTCTAAGAAAAAAGCAAATAGTCAAATAAGTGAATATGAAGAACAATTAGAAACTTTAGAAAACACAGAAAAACAGCTAGATACAGCAAATAGCAGTTTAGAACAATTAAATGAAAGTATAGAAACTGTAGAAAATGAGTTAGAACAAGTTACTACAGAAGCTGAAAAGCAAGTATTACAAGCAAAATTAGAAGAATTAAATACCCAGAAAAAGACACTAGAAGAGGCGATTACTACAATACAAGCAGAACTAAAAAAACAAGGAATAACAGACATTAGTACAACAATAACAACAATTGAAAAAGGAATTGAAACTGCAAAAAATGAATTGTCTAGTGGAGAACAGCAAATTAAAGAAGCAAAAGAAAAAATAGAAGAAAGCGAGAAAACTCTAAAAAATACGAAAAGTTCAACATATGCTAAATTAAATCAAGCAGAATCTGAATTAAAAAATGCACAAAAAGAAGTTGATGATGGTAAGAAAAAATTAGAAGATTCAAGAAAAGAATTTGAGGATAAAATAAAAGAAGCAGAAGATGAACTTTTAGATGCTAAAGAAGAGTTAAAGAAAATAGAAAGACCAGAATGGTATGTACTAGATAGAGAACAAAACTCAGGATATGTTAGTTATGTACAAGATACAGATAGAATTGCAAAAATTGCCGAAGTGTTCCCAGTAGTATTTTTCTTAGTTGCAGCATTGATGAGTTTAAACTCAATGTCAAGAATGGTAGAAGAGGAAAGAGTACAAATAGGAACATTAAAAGCTTTAGGATATAACAAATTACAAATATCAATGAAATATTTGCTATATGCGTTTTTTGCAACAGTTATAGGTGGTCAAATTGGGCTCTTAATTGGTTTTAATTGGTTACCAAAAATAATAGCAGATATGTATGCAATGGTATATGATTTACCAGATGTTATTTTAGAATATAATATGCAGTATGCAACAATAGGTATGGTATTTGCAATGCTATGCACAGTGGGAGCAACGATTTATACTTGTATAAAAGAATTAATACATAATCCAGCAACATTAATGAGACCAAAAGCACCAAAACCAGGTAAAAGAGTTATATTGGAAAAAATACCATTTATATGGAAACATTTGAATTTTACAGCAAAAGTAACTGCAAGAAATTTATTTAGATACAAAAAGAGATTTTTAATGACAATAATAGGAGTATGCGGTTGTACATCACTAATTATAGCAGGATTTGGAATAAGAGATGCAATATCAAATATGATACCAATGCAATATGGAGAAATATATAAGTATAATATAAGTATATCATTAAAAGATGAAAAAGATGTAGAAGAAATAGTAACTTTGGAAAATAAAATTTTAGAAAATGAAGAAATTACAGAAGTATTAGGAGCAAACATACAATCTGTAAAAATAATTAAAGACGAAAATAATCAAAACATACAATTAATTGCACCAGAAAATGTAAATAAATTAGAAAATTTCATATCTCTTAGAGATAGAAAGAATAATGAAGAAAAGTATGTTTTAGACAATTCAGGAGTGATTATTACAGAAAAATTAGCAAAAATCTTGGATTTATCTGTAGGAGATACAATTAATTTGGAGAATGCAGATGGAGATAGAGCAGATGTAAAAGTAGCACATATTACGGAGAATTATTTAATGCACTACATATATATTACACCTGAACTATATAATACAATTTATGATACAAAAATTGAGTCAAATGTAATATTAGCAAAAACAAATAATATTACAAAAGCACAGGAAGATGATTTAGGTAAAACTCTATTACAAGATAAAGATAATATAACTGGAGTAGAATTTACATCTGCAACAAAAAACATATTCTCAACTGTAATGGATAACATGAATGTAGTTGTATGGATACTTATTGTATCAGCTGGTTTACTAGCATTAGTAGTTTTATACAATTTATTAAATGCAAATATAAGTGAACGTATAAGAGAACTTGCTACAATAAAAGTATTAGGATTTTACGATAAAGAAGTTTATAGTTATATTGGAAGGGAAACTATAATATTAACAATTCTAGGAATTTTGTTAGGACTAGTTGGAGGATACTTCTTAACAATATTTATACTAAAAACATGTGAATTAGATATGCTTATGTTTGATCCTAAAATACAAATTTTAACCTATG
Source organism: uncultured Clostridia bacterium (assembly GCA_944390515.1). Taxonomy (GTDB): domain Bacteria; phylum Bacillota; class Clostridia; order TANB77; family CAG-508; genus CALXVA01. The sequence continues at coordinate 16,164 of CALXQG010000003.1, read as the reverse complement.
TACTTGGTGTTGTAATTACAATATTCTTTGCTACAATTGTTAATATAGTAACATATTTTTCACTAAAGAAAATAGACATGATAGAAAGTCTAAAAAGCGTTGAGTAAAAATTTACAGAACAATATTATTGTGATATAATATAAGCAAGGCAGTTAGCCTAAAACATTAATAAGGGGTGCTAAATAGTATGGAAATTCGGAAACAATTCCTAGAGGAGAATAAAGGCAAACAATGCAGAGTACATCCAAGGGATAAGCCGATGATTGAAGGAACACTGCTTAAATTTGACGATGATGTTATTATTATACAACGAGAAACCACAGGAATTCCCAAAAGAACATTGATTTCTCAAAGTCAAATCGTGTCGATTTCCGAATGCTAAAATCCCTCTCTCCCTCCACCACGTTGAGGTGGAGGGAGAGAAAATTGTTAAGAAAGGATGAATATAATGGAGAAAAAGTTAAATGATAAATTTAATCCAAAAGATTTTGAAGATAGAATTTACAAAGAATGGGAAGAAAAGGGATATTTTAAGCCAAGTATGGATAAAACAAAAGAAAGTTACTCAATTATGATGCCACCACCAAATGTAACTGGAAAACTTCATATGGGACATGCATTAGATGATACTATACAAGATATTTTAATACGTTTTAAAAGGATGCAAAGGTACAATACTCTATGGCTTCCTGGTTCTGACCATGCTGCGATTTCTACAGAAATGAAAGTTGTAGAAAAATTAAAAAAAGAAGGCAAAACAAAACAAGATTTAGGCAGAGAGAAATTTTTAGAAGAAGCATGGGATTGGACTAAACTTTATGGAGGAACAATTCAAGAACAACAAAAAAAATTAGGATGTTCTTGTGATTGGAGTAGAAGAAGATTTACTTTAGATGAAGGACTATCGGATGCAGTTTTAGAACAATTTATAGATTTATATAATAAAGGACTGATTTACAAAGGAACAAGAATGATAAATTATTGTCCAAGTTGTAAAACCTCTATTTCAGATGCTGAAGTTGAATACAAAGAAGAAGCTACACATCTTTGGCATATTAGATACAAAATAACAGGAACAGAAGACAGGTATATAACCGTTGCAACAACAAGACCAGAAACAATGCTTGGGGATACTGCAGTAGCAGTAAGTCCTACAGATGAAAGGTATAAGGATTTAGTAGGAAAGACATGCATACTTCCAATAATGAATAAAGAAATTCCAATAATTGCAGATGAATTTGTAGAAAAAGAATTTGGTACAGGTGCAGTTAAAATAACACCTGCACACGATATGAACGACTATCAATCAGGTTTAAGACACAATTTGGAAATTATATCTGTTTTTGATGATGATAATAAAATGGGAGATTTAGTTCCTAAATATAAGGGAATGGACTTACTTGAAGCAAGAAAAGCAATTGTAGAAGATTTAAAACAAATAGGTGCTTTAGTAAAAGAAGAGGAATATATCCATAATGTTGGAAAATGTGAAAGATGTAAAAATACAATTGAGCCAAAAGTATCTGAGCAATGGTTTGTTTCTATGAAAGAACTTGCAAAAAAAGCAGCAGATGCAGTAAGAAATGATGAAACAAGATTTATACCTAAAAAATATGAAAAACAATATTTTAATTGGTTAGACAATATACAAGATTGGTGTATATCTAGACAATTATGGTGGGGACACAGAATACCTGCATACTATTGCGAAGAATGTGGACATATAAATGTTGCAAAAACAGCGCCTGAAAAATGTGAAAAATGTGGAAGCACACACTTACACCAAGATGAAGATACATTGGACACATGGTTTAGTAGTGCTTTATGGCCATTTTCAACACTTGGATGGCCAAATACAGAAACAGAAGATTACAAAACATTTTATCCAACAAATGTATTGGTAACAGGCTTTGACATTATAACTTTCTGGGTATCAAGAATGATGTCACAAGGACTAGAACTTACAGGAAAAGTTCCATTTAAAGATGTACTAATTCATGGTATGGTAAGAGATAGTCAAGGAAGAAAAATGTCAAAAACTTTAGGAAATGGAATAGATCCTATAGAGATTATAGATGAATATGGAGCAGATAGCTTAAGATTCGCTGTTATTTCTGGAACAACAATGGGAAATGATATAAGATATATGCCAGAAAAATTGGAACAAGCATCAAATTTTGCAAATAAGATTTGGAACGCAGCTAAATTTATAATTAACTCATTAGCTGATGAGAAAAAAGTAAGAGAATTTTGTTATGAGGTATATGAGAAAAACAAATCATATAATCCAGATTTACTTAAAATAGAAGATAAGTGGATATTAAATAAGTTTGATAAATTAGTAGCAGATGTTACACGAAACTTAGATAACTATGATTTAGGTGTTGCACTTGATAAGATTTATAGCTTTATATGGAATGAATTTTGTGATTGGTATATAGAAATGGTAAAAGCACGTATATACAGTGATGATGAAGAAACAAAAGTAGCAGTAAGTGATATATTAAACCATGTATTTGGATCATCATTAAAATTATTGCATCCATTTATGCCTTTTGTAACTTCAGAAATTTATTCAAAACTAATATGCTTTGGTACAGAAGATTTAATTGTAGCAAAATGGCCAGATATTAGAGAAAAATTTATCTTTGATAAAGAAGAAGAAACAATGGAAAAAATCAAAGAGATAATAGTTGGAATAAGAAATATTAGAAACACCAAGAATATTCATCCAAGCAAAAAATCTGAATTAATTATAATAACTTCAAAATATAAAGAGCAAATCAAAGAAGCAGAAGATATTATACTAAAACTTGGTTTTGCAGATAAATTACAAGTATTTGAAAGTAAAGAAGAAATAGAAGATACAAAAGAAAAAATAGATAACGCAATGTCAATAATATTAGCAGATGTTGAAATATATATACCACTTAAAGGTTTGATAGATATAGAAGAAGAAAGAAATAGATTACAAGCAGAAGTTGAAAGACTTAAAGGAGAAGTAGAAAGAGGAGAAAAAATGCTATCAAATCCAGGTTTTGTAAATAAGGCACCAGAAGCAAAAGTAAATGAGGAAAAAGAAAAATTGGCAAGATATAGAGAAATGCTGGATTTAGCAAAAGAAAGATTGGAAAAAATAAAATAATGTTTATATTAGAATGGGAGTGCATACTGCACTCCCTATTTTAAAATTAATTTCCTATAAATATTTTTTTAATTTCTCAATTGTATTTTCTTGAAATTGTATAAAATCATCCAATATTTTTTGAGTAGTTTGATTAGCATCAGGATTTTGATTTTTTAATTTTACACCTTCGATAATACCCATATTTGTTCCTTTTATAAGCATTTCTGCAATATGAGAATTACTTTTATCATTAATTGTACTCATCTGAATGTCCATATAGCCCATAAATTTTTGCATAGGTGGTAATTCTGATGGTAAATCATCAAAATTTTGTAATTCATTATTTACCCTATTCAATATATCATTATATTCGTTATACTGATATATCAAATCATCCTTGAAATTTTGATCTCCAACCTTTTCAGAAATTGTAGATATAGAATCCATTCCCATTTTTAATCCTTTGTTTACAGAATTTAAAATATACTGTTCATTTCCCATTTTCTCACAACCTTTTATATAAATTTAGACTTTGAATTTGCCTAGTAACTATTTATATTATGCACAGAATTTTAAAAAATATTATATAAATAATTTGTCGAAAACTTTCTATATATCGACAAAACTTCTATAAATTTGCTATTGGAAAAATATGTAAAAAAGAATATAATAAAATCAAAAGATAATACTAGAAGATAAGTATTATTATATATTTAAGGAGGGGTGTGAGTGAATATAAGATATGAGAAAGAGGACAAGCAGTTAATTGTGGAGATAACAGAGGAAATAGACCACCACATTGCAGAAAAATTAAGGAGGAAAGTTGATGATGAAATTACAAGACATATGCCTAGAAAAACTATATTTGATTTTAGTAGGGTTACTTTTATGGACAGTGCAGGAATAGGAATGATTATAGGGAGATATAAGATGATGAGACTGATTGGAGGAAGTTTGGAGATTACTAACATAAGTGCAACAGTAAGAAGAATATTAGAAATGAGTGGTATAAATAAAATTATTCCAATGGAAGATAAAAAAGAAGTTGGATAAAAACAAAATTCATAAAAATGGCGCGAAAAGGCCTGTCCCAAACGTGCCAAAAGGAGGAAAATAGAAAATGTTTGATAATGAAATGAAATTGGAATTTATAAGCAAATCTAGCAATGAGGCTTTTGCTAGAATTACTGTAGCAGCATTTGCATCTAGTTTAGACCCAACTATAGAAGAATTGGCAGATATAAAAACAGCTGTATCAGAAGCTGTTACTAATTGCATAATACACGCATACGAAGGTGAAGAAGGCATTATAAAGATAAAAGGAAGAATCATAAAAAATACAATTGAATTAGAGATTTCAGATACTGGTAGAGGAATTGAAAATGTTGAAATGGCAAGAAAACCGCTCTATACAACAAAAGCGAATTTGGAAAGGTCTGGTATGGGATTTACAATTATGGAAAGCTTTATGGATGAAGTGGAAATAGATTCTGTACTAGGATTAGGAACAAAAATAATAATGAAAAAGAAAATAAAAAAGCATTTAGTTAATATAGAAGACGAAGAATTTGCTAGTATAGGAGGAGTGGGCTAAGTGCTAGAAAACAGTTTGTATGAAAACAAGATAGAAGATATATTGAGTGCTCAAAATGGTGATACTTCAAAAATGGAGAAACTTATTATTGATAATAATGGCCTTATTTGGAGTATTGTAAAAAGATTTAAAGATAGAGGTTATGAATTAGATGATTTATATCAAATAGCAGTAATAGGTTTTATGAGAGCAATAAAAAAATTTGATACAAGTTTCGACGTAAGATTATCTACATATGCAGTACCATATATATTAGGAGATATAAGAAGATACATACAAACAGAAGGACCTATAAAAATAAGTAGAAGTATTAAAGAATTGGTATATAAAATAGCAGAATTAAAGAGAGAAAAAGAAAAAAGCGGACAAGAACTTACAATAGAAGAAATTGCTAAAGAATTAAATGTGGATAAAGAAGATGTTGTAATTGCATTAGAAAGTAAAAATCCTGTTAATTCTATATATGAAGATGAATCAAATGATGGAGATGGCTTAAGTATATTAGACAAGTTAAGTAGCGGAATAGATGAACAAAATATGATTATAGATAAGGTTACAATTTTAGATTTAATAAAAAATTTAAAGGAAAAAGAAAAACAAGTTATCTTATTAAGGTATTTTAGAGGAAAAACTCAAACTGAAATAGCCAAGATTATGAATGTAAACCAAGTGCAAATTTCTAGAATAGAAAGAAAAGTTTTAAATGAAATGAAAAGAAAGTTAACAGACAATAGTGTAATTACTGCATAAGGATAGGAAGAGATAATATGAAGAGAATAATTGTTTATTTAATAGCTTTAATATGTATATGTTTTTCTATACCGATAATATTTACAAAGCAATTCAATATAAAAGAAAGTGTAGAAAATAATTTACCAGTAAACATTATAGCAAAAGAAAATACTGAATATGATTACAAAACATATAATACTATAAAACTATTACATACAGAAACTAACAAAATAGAAGAAATTAATTTAGACACATATTTATATGGAGTAGTATCAGCTGAAATGCCAGCATCATTTGAAGAAGAAGCACTAAAAGCACAAGCAGTAGTTGCAAGAACTTATACAATATATACAATTATAAATAATAAAGAAAAGCATGGAGAAGCAGGAATCTGTGACGATTCTGGCTGTTGTCAGGCTTGGATTTCTGAAGAGGAAAGAAAAGAAAAGTGGAAAGAAGAAGAAAGAGATAGTAACTGGAATAAAATAGTATGTGCTGTAAACGATACTCAAGGGAAAATTATAACATATGATGGAGAACCAATAAATGCATTTTTTCATTCAAATAGTGGAGGAGAAACAGAAGCTCCTATAAATGTATGGGGAGGAAGCGGATATCCATATTTGCAATCTGTTGCTACATCAGGAGAAGATGTATATAGCCAATATAGTTCAGAACTAACAATTTCAAAAAAAGAATTTGAAGAGAAAATAAAAAAAGAACATAATGATTTTAAGATTGATTTTAATGAAAAAGATTGCATTAAAATAGAAGAGTATACAGAAGGAAATAGAGTAAAGACTATAAAAGTTGGTAATTTAGAATTATCAGGTGTGGAGATTAGAAGTATTTTAGGGTTAAAATCTGCTAATTTTAAATTTACTATAGATGGAGATAATATTAAATTTGAAGTAACCGGATATGGTCATGGTGTTGGAATGAGCCAAACAGGAGCAGATAGTTTAGCTAAAGAAGGAAAAAACTATGAAGATATAATACATCATTTTTACACTAATGTAGAGATAGAAAATATGTGAAAAATATGAAATGTTTGTATAAAACTCTTAAAAATGTAAATACTTATGATAAATATCAAAGAAAGGATTGATTTGTTATGAGAAGAGAAAGAAGAGGTTTTAATGGAGATGGAATTGATATGAAAAGAGTATTATACATTGCAGGAGGAATTTTATCATTATCTGTAATTGTTTTTATAGCAGTATTTATATTAGGCAGTGGAAATAATGATACACAAATTGCTAGATATAATTCATCCATAATAAATGAATTTAATGAAACATCTACAGTTGAAGAAACAAGTAGCCAGATGGGTAAAAGTATAAACGAAGTTGAAAATGAAACTACCAATGTAGTAAATGAAGTTAATAATACTGTTAGAGAAGATGAGGAAAAATATGCTGTAAATACAAGTTCATCAACTCAAAAAAAAGTTGAAAATAATGTAAAAGAAGAAAAAGTAGAAAGTAAGGAAGAGAAAGAAGAAGAAGTAAAAGACCCAGAGTTTGCAAAACCTGTTGAAGGAGAAATTTTAAGAGAATATGCTAAAGATGAATTAGTATATTCAACAACATTAGATGAATGGGTTACACATGCTGGAATAGATATTAAAGCAGAAAAAACAACAGTTGTAAAAGCTGCAGAAGCAGGAACAATAAAATCAATAAAAAATGACCCAAGATATGGACTAACAGTAGTAATAGAACACGTAAATGGATTTACAAGCGTATATTCAAATCTATTAACAGCTGAATTTGTAGAAGAAGGAGAAACAGTCAAAAAAGGACAAACTATAGCAACTGTAGGAAATACTGCTACATTTGAAATTGCAGATGAATCACATTTACATTTTGAAATCTTAAAAGACAATCAAAATGTTGATCCAGAACTTTATATAAAATAGTATGTGATTAGAATTTAAAGGCTATATATGTATATTCTTAATTATACATATATAGCCTTATTGTATTTTATGTTTAATATAACTTTACAAAATATATAATCTATCTCTTGATATGTTAATATATATAATATATACTTAATAGAAGAAAAAAGCATTAGGAGGAAGAGTATGGACTGGACAGATGAGCAAAAACAAGCAATATATGAAAATGGGGAAAACATTTTAGTTGCAGCAGCAGCAGGAAGCGGAAAAACAGCAGTATTGGTTGAGAGAATTATAAATAAAATCATTAACGAAAATGTTGATATAGACAAAATATTAGTTGTAACCTTTACAAATGCAGCTGCTAGTGAGATGAGAGAAAGAATATTAGATGCAATATATAAAAAGCTTGAAGAAAATCCAAATTCAATAAATTTACAAAGACAAATCACATTACTAAATAAAGCTAGCATTTGTACAATCCACTCTTTTTGCTTGGATGTAATAAGAAATAACTTTTATGAAATAGATGCATCTGCTAATTTTAGAATTGGTGATAGTGCCGAAATTGAGATGCTTAAATCAGATGTTCTAGAAGAAATATTTGAACAAAAATATATGGATAATGACAGCGGATTTATAAAACTAGTTGAAACATACACAGATTATAGAGGAGATGAAAAACTCCAAGAAATAATTTTGAATATATATAAATTTATTCAAAGTAATCCATTTCCAGAAAAATGGTTGAAAGAAAAGATAGAAGAATTCAATTTGGAAAAAGAAGACGACTTTTCTAAAACAATATGGGGAAAAATAATTCTAGATAATGCAAAGCAAAAAACTGATAATATAATAATGCAATTAGAAAAAATAAAAAATGATACTTTAAGATTTGATGAACTACAAAAGTTTTCAGTAGTATTAGGGGAGGATATAAATAATCTAAAAAGCATTAGATTTGATGATTGGAATTTGGCATATGAGACTATGAACCAAATGGCTTGGAATAAATGGCCGGTGGATAAAAAAGTAACACTTGACTTAAAAAATGAAGCAAGAGAAATACGAGATAAGCTAAAAAAAGAGTATTCTTCAATAATTTTAAAATACACTTCCGAACAAGCAAATGAAGATATAATAGAAATGTATAGTATAATAAATGAAATTGGAAAATTAGTATTAGAATTTTCTCAAAAATTTGCAGCTCAAAAGAAAGAAAAAAATATTATAGACTTTAATGATATTGAACATTTTGCATTAAAAATTCTAGTAGACAAAAATGGTAATAGTAGTGAAGTTGCAAAAAAGTATATGAACAAATTTGAAGAAATTTTAATTGATGAATATCAGGACAGCAATTTAGTACAAGAGAAAATTTTAACAAGCATTTCTCGCGGAAACAATATTTTTATGGTTGGAGATGTTAAGCAAAGTATATATAAATTTAGACAAGCTAGACCAGAATTGTTTTTAGAAAAATATTCTAGTTATGACACAAAAAATAAGCTTGAGGAAAATAGTAAAGGTTTAAAAATACAGTTATTTAAAAACTTTAGAAGTAGAAAAAATATATTAGATATAACTAATTTAATATTTGAAAATATAATGAGTCAAAAATTAGGAAACGTTGAATATAGTCAAGAAGAATACTTGAATTTAGGAGCTAATTTTCCAGAAAATAATCAAGATATAAGTATAGCTGGAAAAACAGAACTACATATAATAGATTTAAAAGAAAAAGAAGATGATTACTATAAAAAAGATGAGGAAGAACAGGAGACAGAAGAGGAAGAAGAGAGAATAGAAGATTCTGTCCTTGAGGCAAGATTTGTAGCAAATCAAGTTCAAAAGTTATTAAACAGTGATTATCAAGTGTATGATAAAAAAATAGGTCATAGAAAAATTATGGCAAAAGATATATGCATCCTTCTTAGAGCAACATCAATCTTAGCACCAATTTACGAAAAGGAAATTTCAGAATTAAATATACCTGTTTTTAGTGATAGTTCTAGTACATATTTAGAAACAATGGAAGTTCAAACAATAATGGCATTATTAAAAATAATAGATAATCCAATGCAAGATATTCCACTGGTAACAGTACTTAGATCCAATATATTTGGTTTTACAGACAATGATTTGATTGAAATTAGAATGTGTGATAAAAATAGCACATTTTATGAAGCAATGCTTAAATCTAGAATTAGTGTAGGAACTGAATTAAGAAAAAAAATAGAAACAACAATAAAGCAATTAGAAAAATGGAAAGCAGAAGAGAAATATACAGAACTTAACGAATTTATTTGGAAACTTTATTTAGATACAGGCTTCTATAACTACATAAGTTTACTTCCAAATGGAGAGCTAAGACAAGCTAACTTAAAGTTACTAATAGAAAAAGCTAAACAATATGAAAAGGCAAGTTTTAAAGGACTATTTAATTTTATAAATTTCATAGACAAGGTAAAAACAAGCAGTGGAGATTCTTCTTCAGCAAAAATAATAGGGGAAAATGATAATGTAGTAAGAATAATGAGCATACACAAAAGTAAAGGGTTGGAATTTCCAGTTGTATTTTTATCAAGTACAGGAAAAAAGTTTAATTTTCAAGATTTAAACACACCTATACTGCTTCATCAAGATATTGGTTTAGGAGTACAATTTATAGATACAGAAAAGAGAATAGAATATTCCACACTTAGCAAAGAAGCAATAAGAATAAAATCACGAATTGACACAATATCAGAAGAGATGAGAGTTTTGTATGTTGCATTAACAAGAGCAAAAGAAAAGTTAATTATCACAGGTATGAGTAGAGATTTAGAAAAAGCTATGAAAGACAAAGAAAAAGCAGATATTTTTGATACAAAGATTAATCCATATGCAATTCAAAAATATATCTCATATTTAGATTGGTTAGAACTCGTTTACCAAAAGAATAAAAATTGTGGAATAGAAGATATAATGGAAGTGCATACATATAATAAAGAAGATTTAATAAAACAAGTAAAAAAGGAAATTAATGAAACTATTGATTTTAAGGAAAAGATAATAGAAAAGGTTAAATCATCAAAATATAATATTGAGGAATTGACAAATATATTAAACTGGAAATATAAATACATAGAATCATCTAAAATTCCAACTAAAACATCTGTTACAAAGTTAAAAGAAATGGAACAAGAAAATGATATAGAAGATTTAATTGGAACAGCAAGAAAGAATAAAGATGATATAATAAATGAAGTGTTACCAAAGCCAAAGTTTATAGAAGAGAATATAGAATTAACACCAGCAGAAAAAGGAACATTAATGCATTTGATAGTACAAAAATTAAACGAAAAAATGGAATATACAAGAGCTGATATAGAAAAGATGATAGCTGATTTACAAGAAAAAAATATTATTTCTGAAAAAGAGAAAAAGTCAATAAATATTAATACAATTCTTAAATATACAAAGTCAGAGTTATGGGAAGAGTTAAAACAGGCAAAGGAAATACATAAGGAACAACCATTCTATATAAATATACCAGCAACAGATATATTTGAAGATGCAGCAGAAGATGAGAAAATTTTGGTACAAGGAATAATAGACTTATATTATATTGATAAAGACAACAAACTTATTTTAGTAGATTATAAAACGGATTATGTACCAAATGGAGATGTAAGTATATTAGAAAAAAAATATGAAGTTCAACTTACATTATATAAAAGAGCATTAGAAGGAGCTTTAAATAAAAAGGTAGACAAAGCTATGATATGGGCTTTGAATAAATAAGATTATCATGTAGTTAAAAGAAAAACTTGCAGAAGAAGTGCAAAAGTGCTAGAAAAAACTTGCAACGATTATTGAAAAGTGCTAGGAAAAACTTGCATAAAAATATAAAAAGCTATATAATATATAGTAGTAGAGGTGATGAACTATGCTAAAAAGAAAAATAACAAAAATACTGGAAGAATGGAAAAACGAAGAAAATAAACAATGTTTGTTAATTAGAGGAGCTAGACAAGTAGGAAAAACTTTTATAATAGAGCAATTTTGTAAACAAAATTATGAGAGTTATATTTATATAAATTTTGAATTATCTCCATCTTTAAAAGATATTTTTAATGGAGATTTAGATGCAAGTACCCTGATTATGAAATTAGAGGTAACATTCCCAGAAATAGAAATAAAACCAGGAAAAACGGTATTATTTTTAGATGAGATTCAAAGCTGTCCAAATGCAAGAGTTGCATTAAAAAGTTTTGCAATAGACAAAAGAATTGATGTTATAGCATCAGGTTCACTACTTGGACTATATTATAAAGAAATAACGTCATATCCAGTTGGATATGAAAAAATTGTAGATATGTATCCGCTTGACTTTGAAGAGTTTTTGTGGGCTGTAGGAATAAAAGAAAATATAATTTTAGAAGTAAAAAATTGTTTTGAAAATAAGAAAGCAGTGGATGAATATATATTACAACAATTAAATAAACAATTTAAAATGTTTTTAATTGTAGGTGGAATGCCAAGAATTGTTGATGAATATGTAAAAGAAAAAAGTTTAGGTAAAGTTATGTCATTACAGAAATCTATGGTTGAAGACTATAAATTAGATGTAGTAAAATATGCAGAAACAAGTATTAGACAAAAAGTATTAAATACATTTGATAGTATTCCTGCACAACTAGCTAAAAAGAACAAAAAGTTTTCTTATGTAAATATTTTAGAAAATGAAAAAAATATTGGAGAAAGAAAATATAGCAGTAGTATAGAATGGCTAAAAAATGCAGGAATAATTAACTACTGCTATAATCTAACAGAGCCAGCAGCACCATTAAAATCAAATTTGCGCCTAGATTGTTTTAAAATATATATGAGAGACACTGGACTTTTGATGTCTATGTATGAGGAAGGAATTCAAAAAGACATATTAAATGATGAATTATATGTAAATGAAGGAGCTATTTTAGAAAATGTTTGTGCAGAAGAAATCCAAACTAGATACAATGATGTAATGTATTTTGAAAGAAAGAGCCAACTAGAAGTGGATTTTGTATTAAATATTAAAGGAAGAGTAACAGCAGTTGAAGTAAAATCAGGGAATAATACACAATCAAAATCTTTAAAATCCATAATTAATAATTATAAAACTGTATCAAGATATATTAAATTAGAAAAGAATACAAATATATATGTAGATAATTTAGGAATTGAACATTATCCTTTGTTTATGATTATGTTTATATAAAAGAGAAAAAATATATCAACAAACAAATCTCAAAAAAATATTTACAAAAGAATAAAATATGATAAAATCTATATAGTGTAATATAATTATATTACACTATATATTATTACCTAAAAGAGGTGGAAAAATGATAAAATTTACAAAAATGCATGGACTAGGGAATGATTATGTATATATGGATGCAATTCATCAAAAGATAGAAAATGAATCATCACTAGCTCAATTTGTTAGCAACAGAAACTTTGGTATTGGTTCAGATGGACTAATTCTAATATGCAAAAGTGAAGTTGCAGATTTTAAAATGAGGATGTTTAATTCAGATGGTAGTGAAGCAGAAATGTGTGGAAATGGAATTCGATGTGTAGGAAAGTTTGTATATGACAAAGGTCTTACAGATAAAAAAGAAATATCTATAGAAACACTAGCAGGAATTAAAATTTTACAATTGAATGTAGAAAATGGAAAAGTAAAAACAGTAAAGGTAGATATGGGAGAACCAATTCTTACACCAAATGAGATACCTGTTATTTCACAAGAAGAACCAGTAAAAAATTTAAAATTGCAAGCAGAAGATAGAGAATTTAAGTTTACTTGTGTTTCAATGGGAAATCCGCATGCTATTACAATTATAAATAATACAGCAGAGTTTGATGTAGAAACATATGGAAAAATTTTAGAAGTAGACAAAGCATTTCCAAATAAAACAAATGTAGAGTTTATTGAAATAGTAGATAAAAACCATATCAAAATGAGAGTTTGGGAAAGAGGAGCTGGAGAAACTTTAGCTTGTGGTACAGGTGCATGTGCTTCTGTTGTGGCATGTGTATTAAATAATTTGACAGAGAACATAGTAGAAGTAGAATTGTTAGGTGGAAGTTTAGAAATAGAATGGAATAAACAAGATAATCATGTGTACATGACAGGACCGGCAGTAACTGTTTTTGAAGGAGAACTATTGCAAGATAAATAAAATGTTAAAAAATAATGTTAAAGATATAGAGAAAGGAAAGATTTGTATGAGTTATATAAATGAAAATTTTTTAAATTTACAAGATAGTTATTTATTTTCTACAATAGCAAAAAAAGTAGCGGAATATACTAAAAATAATCCAGAAAAAGAAATCATTAAATTAGGAATAGGAGATGTTACAAGACCAATTGTTCCAGCTTGTTTAGAAGCAATGCATAAAGCTATTGATGAAATTGGAACAGTAGAAGGATTTAAAGGATATGGACCAGAGCAAGGATATGAGTTCCTAAGAAAAGCAATTGTGGAAAATGATTATAAATCAAGAGGCGTTGATATAGAAGTAGACGAAATATTTGTATCAGATGGAGCAAAATGTGATACACGGAAATATTGTAGATATATTTGCTATAGATAATAAAGTTGCCATTACAGATCCTGTATATCCAGTTTATCTAGATACAAATGTTATGGCAGGAAGAAGTGGAAAATATAATGAGAAAAAAGGAACATATGAAAATATTGTATATTTACCAGTAACAGCAGAAAATAATTTTAAGCCAGAATTGCCAAAAGAAAAAGTGGATATGATATATTTATGTTTTCCAAATAATCCAACAGGAACAGTATTAACAAAAGAAGATTTAAAAGTTTGGGTGGATTATGCAAAACAAAACAATAGTATCATACTATATGATGCAGCTTATGAAGCTTTTATAGAAGAAGAAAATATACCACATACTATATATGAAGTAGAAGGTGCAAAGGACGTAGCTATTGAATTTAAAAGCTACTCAAAAACAGCAGGATTTACAGGTGTTAGATGTGCTTATGTAGTAATTCCTAAAACAGTAAAAGGATATACAAAAAATGGAGAAGAAGTAAAATTTAATACTCTATGGAATAGAAGAACTTGTACAAAATTTAATGGTGTATCATATATTGTGCAAAGAGCAGCAGAAGCAACTTATACAAATGAGGGAAAAAAGCAAATAGAAGAAAATATTGAATATTATAAAGAAAATGCAAGAATAATAAAAAAAGGTTTAGAAGAAGCAGGCTTTTCAGTTTATGGAGCTGTTAATTCACCATATATCTGGTTAAAAGTACCAGAACAAATGACATCATGGAAATTTTTTGACAAATTATTAGAGGAAGTAAACATTGTAGGAACACCAGGAAGCGGATTTGGACCTCATGGAGAGGGATATTTTAGATTAACTGCTTTTGGAACAAGAGAAAATACTATAAAAGCAATAGAAAGAATAAAAAATTGGAATATATAAAGTAAAAGTTGTAAGGAGAGAAAGTTCAATGGGAGAGTTTGTACATTTGCATGTGCATAGTGAGTTTAGTTTATTAGATGGAGCAAATAGAATAAAAGATTTACCAGTGAGGGCAAAAGAGCTTGGAATGGATGCTATGGCTATTACTGATCATGGTGTTATGTTTGGAGCAATTGACTTTTATAAAGCTTGCAAGGCAAATGGGATTAAGCCTATTATTGGGTGTGAGGTATATGTTGCACCTCGTACTAGATTTGATAAGGAAGCGGAACTAGATGGCAAGTATAATCACTTGATTTTGCTTGCTAAAAATAATGAAGGCTACAAAAATCTTTCAAAACTTGTTTCTCTAAGTTTTACAGAAGGCTTTTATTACAAACCTCGTATAGACAAGGAAATATTAGAAAAATATCATGAGAATTTAATATGCTGCAGTGCTTGTTTAGCAGGAGAAGTAAACCAGGCAATTTTAAAAAATGATATGGAAGAGGCAAAAAGGGTTGCTAATTGGTTTAAGAGTATTTTTGGAAAGGACTATTACCTAGAAATTCAAAACAATGGAGTTAAAGAACAAGTTTTGGTAAATCAAAAATTAATTCAGCTTTCTCGAGAACTTAATATTCCTCTTGTTGCTACTAATGATGCACATTATTTAAAAAGAGAAGATGCATATAATCATGAAGTCCTTTTATGTATTCAAACAGGAAAAAGGATGACAGATGAGGATAGAATGAGATTTGAGACAGAAGAGCTATATATTAAATCCCAGGAAGAAATGAAGGAATATTTTGCAAATGTTCCAGAGGCTATAGAAAATACTGTAAAGATTGCAAATGAGTGCAATGTTGAATTTGAATTTGGACATACAATTCTTCCAAATTATGATGTGCCAGAAGGGTTTAATACTCATTTTGATTATTTAAAAAAGCTTACAGATGATGGAATAATTAAAAGGTATGGAGAAAATGCATCAACAGAAATAATGGAAAGAAAAGACTATGAACTTTCTGTTATAAATAAAATGGGATATGTGGACTACTTCCTAATAGTATGGGATTATATAAATTATGCAAAATCTAATGGAATACCAGTAGGACCAGGACGTGGTTCTGGTGCAGGTTCTATTGTAGCATATGCAATAGGGATTACAGACATTGACCCAATAAAATATGGACTTATTTTTGAAAGATTTTTAAACCCAGAAAGAATTAGTATGCCAGATTTTGACGTGGATTTTTGTTATGAAAGAAGACAGGAAGTAATTGATTATGTTGGAAGAAAGTATGGGCATGACCATGTATCACAGATTA
>CALXQG010000002.1 GCA_944390515.1 uncultured Clostridia bacterium | reverse complement strand
CGAATGATTAGAGATATAGAATTAGGCAAGGTAAATATGGTTGTAACAAAGGATTTATCTCGTCTTGGTCGTGATTACATAGAAACTGGCGAATACATAGAAAAGTGGTTTCCAGAGAATAATGTTAGATATATTTCAGTAACAGATAATATAGATACTTTTGCTACAAATAACGGAAATAATGATATTGCACCATTTAAATCAATATTAAATGATATGTATTCAAAGGACTTATCAAAAAAAATAAGAACAGCTCTACACACTATGCAAAGGCAAGGAAAGTGGGTAGGAGGAAGAACACCATTGGGATATATGAAAGATCCAAAAGATAAGAACCATTTAATCATTTGTGAGGAAGAAGCAAGTATTGTTAGGATTATTTTTAATATGGCATTGGCTGGAAATAATATAGGAATAATAAGAGAGTACCTAATTAGCAATAATATGCCCACAGCAAATCAAATTAGGTATAATAAAGCAACTTTTTGGGAGAATAAAGCTATCAAACTTATACTGCAAAACAAAGCCTATATTGGAGTTACAATTCAAAATAAAAGAAGTAGAATAAGTTATAAAAATAGGAGATTACGAGCAAACCCAGAAGAACAATGGCAAGTAGTAGAGAATACCCACGAACCAATTATTGATATAAATGATTTTGATAGAGTCCAAAAAATGCAAATTGCACAGAAATATGATAGAAATGAAAAGAAAAATCATTTTTTGTTAGACGGATTGCTGGTGTGTTATGAGTGTAAGCATAAAATTGGGGTAAGAAGAAGAAAAGATGGTCGCTATGATATGATATGTAATAATTATCGTAGAAATTCTAAACTGAAATTATGCACTTCTCACGGCTTTAGTTATGAACGACTAGAAAAACAGATAATTGATTATATAAGAAAATTATTCATCAAAATCAACAATAAAAAAATTATGTTAAATATTAAAAATAGCAAAACAAAATATGATTATAAAAAGCTGTTGGAAAAAATAGAAAAGGAAATCGAAATTATAAATGATAATATTGATAAAATGTATATTGATAAATTAAATAATAAACTTAGTGAAGAAATGTATGAAAGACTATTTAAAAAACTAAAAAAAGCTGAAAAGAATAAGGAAACAGAGTACATAGAATTAAAAAAAGAAGCAGAAGAGTGCGTGAATGACGATGATGATGAAATAGAAAACCTTGTAAAGGAATTTCTAAAACTTAAAAAACCAACTCCAGAAATTATGAAAGCACTTATTAACAGAATAGAAATACATCAGAATAAGCAAGTAGATTTAGTATTTAATTTTAAAAAATTAAATAATTTTTTTGATAATGACTGTCTACTTTAGAATCTACCAGAAGGAATATCAATGGCAGTACCCATGAAAAATGGAGGTATAAAGTCTTCTAAAGTAATTTACTATGTTGTTTTATCAGGAATAACAACAGGAATAGGTGCCTTTTTTGGAAGTATTATAGGAGGCATTTCTCAAGAAATTATTGCTTTATGTCTAGCTTTTTCTGCTGGAGCAATGATTTATATAGTTTCAGGAGAACTTACTCCTGAATCAAACAAATTATATCATGGAAGAATGACAGCAATAGGTAATATTTTAGGATTTATAATAGGAATATTTGCAATGAATATTTGAAGTATTTAATATAATAGATAGGCAAAATGGATATATTTTAGATTTATTCTAAATCTAAATCCAAAAAATTCACACAATATATTTACAGTTAAAAAAATATATTATAAAATAATCTTTGAAAAAATAATAAATAACAAATAAACAATAACAAATTAGAAAAATTTAAAATAATTATTTCTAAGCGGTGGAAATAAAAGGAGAAACCAATGAAAGATAAAAAATACTATATTATATTAATAACAATTTTTATTGTACGGTGTATTAACAAGACTGATTGGATTTGGAAATATTCCTATTGGGATAAATGTTGATGAGGCTGGGATAATGCAAGACGCATATTGCATAGCAAATTATGCTACAGACAGATTTGGAAACAATAATCCAGTATATATGATTAATTATGGAAGGGGGCAAAGTGCATTATATACTTACATAGCAGCATTTTTAATAAATATATTTGGATATAATCTTACTATTATTAGAATACCAGCATTAATATTTTCTATTATATATTTGATATTTGCATTTTTAATAACAAAAGACTTAAAAAACAAGAAAATAGCAATTTTAGTAGAATTTATCGCTGTTATTGTACCATGGCATTTTATGCAATCAAGATGGGCTTTTGATTGTAATTTAATGTCTGCAATGCTATTGACATCAATATATGCACTAAGTAAAGCTAAAAGAAAATTAGGATATATATTGGCAGGAATATTGTTTGGAGTATCATTTTATACATATGCCTTGAGTTATATCATAATACCCATTATATTACTATTTTTAGTTGGTTATATGTTATATATAAAGAAAATAAAAATAATAGATGTTATATGTTTATTTATTCCAATGATAATAATAGCTATTCCGTTATTGTTAAATATTTTGATTAATATGGGATTAATACAAGAAATAAAGTTATCATGGATTTCAATTTTGAAACTGGATGTATTTAGAATAGATGAAGTAAACTTGAATCAAATCGGCTATAACTTTATTCAAATGTTTAAATGCATGTTTGGATATGATCGTAATGACTTCAATGCCTTTCCAATTTTTGCAACATTATATTATATTAGTATTCCATTTGCAATAATTGGATTTTATGATTCAATAAAAAGTATGATAGATAGTATAAAGAAAAAAGAACTAGGAATTGATATTATAATGTTAATCAATTTTATTGCTGTCTTTATATGTGGAATATTAGTAGAGCCTACTGTATATAGAATAAATGCAATATTTATTTCCTTAATATACTATATTGCACTTGGAATAAGTTTTGTATCTAAAGATAAAAAAACTGTTTTTAATGGACTAATTGTATTATATATTCTGTATTTCACCGCATTTTTGATTTATTATTTTGGTGTATATGGAAAAGAAAATAGAAATAATTCGTTTAATTATACAACTATAGAAGTTACACAATATATTGAAAATAATGAAAAATTTGATGGAAAAACAATTAATATAAGAACAAGAGCAATTCAACCGTATATATACACTTTGCTAGCAAACCAAACGTCGCCTAAAGAATTTGCTCAAAATCGCGATATGGAGGTAAGTATTTTTGGTTATGGCAGATATGTTTTTTATAATAATAAAATAGACGAAAATACGGTATATGTCTTTGAATTTGACGAAAAATTAAAACATTATTTAATTCAAAAAGGTTTTGAAGTTGAAAACTATAATGAAGATATATGTATTGTATATAAGAAATAGATTTATTAATTAGAAAGGACTAATATAGAAATGCAAAATTTAATAGAAGGATTAAACAGTAAACAAAGAGAAGCAGTATTAGCTACAGAAGGACCATGTTTGGTTATCGCTGGAGCAGGAAGCGGAAAAACTAAAGTTTTAACACATAAAATAGCATATTTAATGACAGAAAAATATATAAAACCATGGAATATACTAGCAATAACTTTTACCAATAAAGCTGCTAATGAAATGAAAGAGAGAGTAGAAAAACTAGTGGGGGAAGCTGCAAAAGATATGTGGATAGGTACTTTTCACTCTATTTGCGTACGTATTTTAAGAAAATATATAGATAGATTAGGATTTGACCATTCATTTCTAATTTTTGATACATCTGACCAAAGAACATTAATTAAAGAGTGCATGAAAACATTAAAAATAGACGATAAAATGTTTACGGACAGAAGCGTTCTATCAGAGATAAGCAATGGAAAGAATGAAATGCTAGAACCCAAAGCATATCAAACAAAGTATGCGGGTGATTACAGAAAAGAGGTAATTGGAAAAATTTATGAGTTGTATCAGCAAAGGTTAAAGGAAAATAATGCTATAGATTTTGATGATATAATTAACTACACAATAAAGATACTAACTGAAAATGAAGATGTATTAGAATATTATACAGGTAAATTTAGATATGTATTAGTAGATGAATATCAAGATACTAATAAGGCACAGTTTACTTTAGTTACAATATTAGCTTCAAAATATGGGAATATAACAGTTGTTGGTGATAATGACCAGGGAATTTATAGTTTTAGGGGGGCTGATATAACAAATATTTTGAATTTTGAAAAAGACTTTCCTGGAACTAAAATAATCAAACTGGAACAAAACTATAGATGTACAGGTAATATATTGAAAGCAGCAAATGCAGTAATTAAGCATAATGAAAACAAATATGAGAAAAAATTATGGACAGAAAATGACGAAGGTTCTCTTCCAACAATTCATAAGTCTGATGATGAATACGATGAAGGTAGATATATTGTAGATGAAATAAATCATTTACGAAGGGAAGAATATTTTAAATATTCAGATTTTGTAATACTATATAGAATGAATTCTCAATCAAGAGCTATTGAGGAAATATTAAGAAGAGAAGGGGTTCCATATAAAATAGTTGGAGGACTTAAATTCTATGAAAGAAAAGAAATAAAAGATATAATTTCATATTTGCGTTTAATATATAATTTCTCAGATAATATTTCACTAAAAAGAATAATTAATGAACCTAAAAGAGGAATTGGAAAAACAAGTATAGACAATATACAAGAAATATCTGAAAAAACTGGATTATCAATGTTTGATATAATCAAACATGCTGAAGAATATGGACTAAATAGAGTAAAAGCAAATTCAGTAGAATTTGTACAAACAATTGAATATTTGAGAAGTAAAATGGAAGAATTAAGCATCTCCGAACTGATTAAGGAAACTTTGAATAAAACTGGTTATGTAAGAGCACTAGAATTAGAAAATACAACAGAAGCTGAATCAAGAATAGAAAACCTTGGAGAATTCTTAACAGTTGCAATAGAATTTGAAGAAGAGGAAGCAGAAAATACTTTGGGAGATTTTCTAGAAGGGATAACATTAAGTAGTGACATAGATGGGATGGAAGATTCAGAAGATTCTGTTACACTTATGACACTACATAGTGCAAAGGGACTTGAATTCCCTGTGGTATTTTTGGTTGGAATGGAAGAAGGTATTTTTCCGGGAAATAAATCAATAGGAGAACCTAAAGAGTTAGAAGAAGAAAGAAGATTGTTCTATGTTGGAATTACAAGAGCAAAGCAATATTTATATCTTACATGTTCTAAGAAAAGAACAATATTTGGCTCAACAAGTTATAACGCTGTATCAAGATTTGTAAATGAAATTCCTGAAGATTTACTAGAAGGATTTGAGGAATTAGATAATTCAAATGAATATGAGGATAGTGCTTATAAATGGGAATATGGTACAAGTTCAGGAGTGAAAACATATAAAATTGATGATAATAAGAAAAATAGTTTTGGAATAGCAGCTTCAGGGATTAATCAAAAAGGATTTGGAGAAAATAATATAAATTCAGGATTTCAGTTTAAGAGTGCAGAAAGTTTCCTAAATTCATTAAATAATAAAAAAATAAACACTGGAACAGATATTTCAAAATATAAAGAAGGACAACGAATATATCATAAGAAATTCGGAGAAGGTACTATAAATAAAATAGAAGAGGAAGGCGAAGATTATAAATTAGACATATCTTTTGATAAAGTAGGACATAAAAGATTAATGGCAAAATTTGCAAATTTAGAGATAATTTAGTTAAACAATAATATACAGACTTATTTGGCATAGTTTATGCTAAATAAGTCTGTTGCCATATTTAATAAAAAAATTGTATAAAAAACAGAAAAATCCAACATAATATTAATAGAAAAATTATGAAAGGAATGATTATTATGGCTAATTTAACTCAAGTTGAATTGCAAAACTTAAGACATTTTATAGGCTCTCATGAAACCTCTTATCAAAAGTTAAACACATATGCATCACAAGCAGTAGACCCACAAATAAAGCAAATGTTTACTAAAGCAGCACAGGACAGCTTAAATACTAAGCAAAAATTAATGTCATTTTTAAATAATTAATGGAGGGATTATTATGGACGAAAAAACAATGGTAAATGATATTTTAGATGGAGTAAAGGCCAGTCTTGGTTCATATCAAACAGCTATATCAGAAACAGAAAATATGCAACTTAGACAAACATTACAACAAATTAGAAACAATGATGAAAGTTTTCAATATGAACTTTTTAAAACTGCTGAATCGAAAGGATATTATAAATCAGCACAACCCGCAACAGTTACGGAAATACAAGAAGTTAAGAGTAGCTTACAATAAAATAATGTAAGAATGTCAATGTAAAATAAAGAAATTAGAAGAAAATAAAAGAAATTATTAATAAAAATTAAATAAAAAAGGATTTTAAGCAATTTCTGAAATTGTGTAAAATCCTTTTTTAATATAAAATAATACAAATTAAATCTAGGTATAGCCTAGATTTTTGAAAGGGAAGGGAACTAAAATTAATATTTTAAGAAAAGTAGCAATAGCTACAAGAAAATCATTAAAATTATTAATCTTAATTTTTTTGGCTATAATAATCTTAATAGGATTAGTGGTATTATTTTATAATCCTACATATGAAGTAAAATTAAATGGAGAGACAATTGGATATACTGCTAATAAGAGCGAATTACAGAAAAAGATAAATGCATATATAGAAGAAGACGAAGAAAATAATATTGCTTTTAAACAAATAGATGCTATGCCTACATATGAATTATGCTTATTAAAAAAAGATACGGATACAAATGATGATGAGATATATTCAAAAGTTACCGAGAATGCAACACCTTACTACAAATACTATGCTATTACAGATGATAAAAAAGAAAAATTTTATGTATCTTCTTTTAAGGAAGCAGAACAAGTAATAGATGAATTAGAAAAGAAAGATAGTGCAAATCAAGATGATTTAGGAATTGTAGAAAAATATGGTAAAGAATTAAAAGATTTTACCAAAGTAGAAAAATGCGTTTCAGAGTTATATGAAAAGAAAGTTGTAAAACCAAAGACTATTTATCAGGCGCCTTCTGCATCAAACTATAGTACAGGTTCTTCATCTGCAAAAGTTAGCTTAGGAATAAGCCTTATAAATCCAACTTCGGGAATAATAACTTCAAGATATGGAGTTAATGAAAGTGTCAGAGACCATACGCATCAGGGATTAGATATTGCAGGACCATATGGTACTCCAATTAAAGCAGCAGCTTCAGGAACAGTTACTTATTCAGGAAATGCTAATGATGGATTTGGAAACTATATTATAATTTCTCACGGAAATGGAGTACAAACAGTATATGCGCATTGTAGCCAGTTATTAGCCTATAAAGGGCAGACTGTTAAACAAGGAGAAGTTATAGCCAAAATGGGTTCAACAGGAAATTCAACAGGCGTTCATTTACATTTAGAGGTTAGAAAAAATGGTATTACATATAACCCACAAAATTACATATATTAGAAATCAAGAACCTTCATTTAATTATAGAAGGTTCTTGATTTTTATAAAATAAGTAAAAGATTTTTTTAAAGCATTATTTTTTACAAAGATACTTCCAGACTCATTTAGTTTATATACAAATAAATCAGGATTTAGTACATATGATCCAAATTCTGTAACCAATGTATAAAATGTGGATAATTTTTTGTAATTCTCATTTACATTGTGGAAAACTAAGTAGTAGAAATTCTTATATAAGAATAATTGTGCGGTTTCAGCCACCTTATAGGAATCTTTCAAATTATTTTTAATTAAAAATTCTGAAAAGTTACAAAAGTCATCAAATGTATTAAATTTGTAAATTATGTACTCATTTGATTTTACTGAATTAGTCTTTTTCCTAACTTTAAGTTTTTTTCTAGGTGGATTTTTTGAATTTGAAGAAGTTTTAGTAATTGTTAATATAAAATCTTCTTCTGTCATTGCAAAAGCTTCCACCTTAACCTTACAATCATTTACTTTAAAACCTACTTTTTCATCAGCTTCTTCAAGCAAATCAAAAAATAAGTCTTGCGTTTCTATTGAGTTAGACATAAAGTCATGTAAACTAATATCTTTTTCTTTTAAGTCCTGAATAGATACTGTTATTTTAATTTTGTTCTCATTAAGCTTTTCAAATTTCATTAAATCCTCACAATCTAGTAACACATATAAATATGTTTTTACATTATATATTATCAATATATTATATTTTATCCTTAACAAAAAGGTAACTATAACTATAGCATAAAAACAAATAAAATAAAAGAGTTTTTAATAAATTTATTTTAGCACAAAATCAAACAAAAATAAATAGAAAAACTTTCCTATAAATCTTGAAAAATGTTTATAGACAAGGTATAATATGTAAGTATTATAAGAATTGGAAAATAATTACACTAATCAAAGGAAGGAATGGGATAGATGGCAACAAGAGAAAAAAATGTATTGATATTAATTTTATTCATATTATGTGGAATTGTTGTAGGAGGGTTGCTAGGACAACTTGCTGGAAAGGTTGATTTTTTATGGTGGCTTTCTTATGGACAGGATTTTGGCATATCTGAACCAATAACTCTTGATTTACAAGTAATAACAATAACTCTTGGATTAATGTTTAAATTAAATATAGCTAGTATAATAGGGATGATTTTAGCAATATTTATATATAGGAAAGTTTAATTTTATTTATAGGGGGCAAAAGAAAGGAAAGATGTGCTTTGAAAATGAAAGAACTCCCTATACTAGAAAGACCATATGAAAAATTAGAAATGTATGGTGAACAAACTTTATCAAATGCAGAATTAATTGCAATAATAATAAAAAGTGGAACAAGAGATGAAAGTAGTGTAACAATTGCACAAAAGATATTATCTCTCGGTAAAAGTGAAAAAGACAATTTAAGATTTTTACAAAATATATCAATTGAGGAATTTATGAGTATTAAAGGTGTTGGCAAAGTAAAAGCAATACAGTTAAAGGCGTTATGCGAGATTACTAAAAGAATGTCAAGACCTATTAATACCAATCAAATACAAATTAATTCACCAGAAGATGTAGCTGATTTACTAACAGATGAAATGAGATATGACAAAAGAGAAATTGTAAAAGCTATAATACTTAATTCTAAAAATATTATTTTAAAAATTGTGGATGTATGTTTTGGAGGAACAAATTCTGCAATATTAAAACCTAAGGATGTATTACAAGAAGCAATAAAAATAGGAGCACCTAAGATAATCTTGGTACATAATCACCCAAGTGGAGATCCAACACCAAGCAAATCAGACTTTGAATTTACTGATAGATTAAAAAATGCTTCTGAAATTATGGGAGTAGAGCTATTAGACCATATAGTGATAGGAGATTATGGATTTAATAGTATATTTTATATAAAAAGTAAACAAAATATATAGAGTTTTAAATTTAAGTGGAGGTAAGAAATGTTTGGATTAGGTTCAAAAGACATAGGCATAGATTTAGGAACTGCCAATATATTAGTTACATTAAAAGGGAGAGGAATTGTATTAAATGAACCCTCTGTTGTTGCAATAGATAGGAAAAGTCAAAGAATTCTTGCAACAGGACATGAAGCAAAAGAAATGTT
This sequence comes from uncultured Clostridia bacterium, assembly GCA_944390515.1. GTDB lineage: Bacteria > Bacillota > Clostridia > TANB77 > CAG-508 > CALXVA01. Next base: position 35,533 of record CALXQG010000002.1, on the reverse strand, counting down.
AGGTAGAACACCTGAACAAATAAAGGCTGTAAGACCAATGAAAGATGGAGTTATAGCAGACTTTACAGCAACGCAATTAATGTTAAAAAATATAATATATAAAATTGGAAAAAGATACAATGTAGGTAGACCAAGAGTAGTTGTTGGTGTGCCTTCAGGTATTACGGAAGTAGAAGAAAGAGCTGTTGAAGAAGCTATCTTGCAAGCAGGAGCAAAAGAAGTGTATTTAATTGAAGAACCTATGGCAGCAGCAATAGGTGCAAGTTTAGATATAGCAGAACCAAGTGGAAATATTATTGTAGATATTGGAGGAGGAACAACAGAAGTTGCAGTAATCTCGCTTGGCGGTATTGTTGTAAGCAATTCTATTAGGGTTGCAGGAGATGAATTAGATGAAGAAATAATGAATTATATAAAAAGAGAAATGAATCTTGCAATAGGTGATACTACAGCAGAACAAATAAAAAAAGAAATCGGTTGTGCTATGCCATTAGTTACTGAACTAAGTATGCAAGTTAGTGGTAGAGATTTAACAACAGGACTTCCTGAAACTATTACAATAACATCAACTCAGGTACAAGAAGCAATTTATGAATCACTTCAAAAAATAGTTGAAATAGTAAAGCAAACTTTAGAAAGAACACCACCAGAGTTATCATCAGATATTATGGAAAAAGGAATTGTTTTATCTGGAGGAGGAGCATTAATAAAAAATCTTGATAAACTTATTAATTCTAGAACAGAAATGCCAGTTTATGTAGCTGATGATCCACTTGAATGTGTTGTTAAAGGAACAGGGAAAACATTGGAGGACTTAGAAAGATTAAAAACAGTATTAATTAACTCTAGAAGAAGAAAATAAAAACAGTGTTATATAAAGGAATGATGTGCACATATGTACAAGAATAAGAAAAAGGGCATAATAGGAATTGTTATAACCATATTAATTTTGATATTACTCGTGATTTTTACAAATACAAACGGAAATCAAATGTCATATATTGAAAATATATGCAATGTTTTTGTTATGCCCATACAAAATGGAATTACATATCTAAAGAATAAGATATCTGGAAATGATAGCTTTTTTGCAGATATGGATAGTTTAAAACAAGAAAATGATGAGTTAAGAAAGAAAAATAGCGAATTGGAACAATCTTTAAGGGAGTTAGAGATAATAAAAGCAGAAAATGAAACACTTAAAGAATATGTGAATTTAAAAGATAAATATAAAGATTATACTACGTTACCAGCAGATATAATAAATAGAGATATAAGTAATTATAGTAGTACAGTTGTAATTAATGTTGGATCAAAAGATGGAATTGAAAAGAATATGACAGTTATAGCTGATAACGGGTTAGTAGGGCATATTATTTCTGTAACAGATAATACTGCGCAAGTCCAAACCATTGTAGATACAGCATCGGCAGTTACGAGTAAAATAAGTACAACAGAAGACACAATAGTAGTTCAGGGAACTCTTGATGACAAAACAAAACTTAAGGCAACATTTATTCCTACTGATGCAGTAGTTTTGCAAGGAGACAGTGTAGAGACATCAGGAATAGGAGGAATTTATCCAAAAGGAATTCATATTGGAACAATAGAGGAAGTAATAAATACAAATAATCCAACAGATAGATACGCAATGGTAAAGGCAGCGGTTGATTTTACAAAACTAAATACAGTTTTGGTAATAACTAATAGCGGAAAGTAAAATCTAAGAAAGGAAGGTGAAAAAATTGAGAAAAGTAGTAGCTATTTTGTTACTAGTATTATCTTTTTTTATAATATATTTTATACAATCAAATTTTTTCACCTGGTTTACTATAGCAGGCATACAACCTAATATTTTTGTTATATATATATTATTTATAGGTTTATTTGCAGGAAAGAAAATAGGAATTATCCTAGGAGTTATATTTGGATTTTACATAGATTTAGTAATAGGAAGACAAATCGGAATTAGTGGTATTATGCTAGGGTTAATAGGACTAATAGGAGAAATATTAGATAAAAACTTTTCAAAAGAAAGTAGATTTACAATAATGCTAATGATGGCAACTTGTACTGTTATTTATGAACTGGGATGTTATTTATTTAATGTTGTTACCCTAGATGTGAATTTAGAAATAATATCCTTTATAAAGATTTTAATATTAGAGACAATTTATAATTTAATTATAACAATAATAATATATCCACTGATGCAAAATTTGGGACATTTATTAGAAGAAACTTTTAAAGCCAAGAAAATACTAACAAGATATTTTTAAACTATCCATTTCAAGGTAGGTGTAATTAGATTGGGAAAGAATGAAGGAATAGGAGATAGATTTAGATATAATTTGCTAACAACATTAGTATATGTAATTGGGATTATATTGCTAATACAATTATTCAATTTGCAAATTATACATGGAGAAGAATATAGGGAAACTTCAAATTCTAGACTTACAAGAGAAAGCACTATAAGAGCTGCAAGGGGTTCTATAAAAGACAGGACTGGAGTAGATTTAGTTAATGCACAAGCAGGTTATAGTGTAGAGATTTATAGTACAAAAGTTGATGATGAAGGGCTGAATGCTTCAATTAAGAAGTTTATAGAGATATTGGAATCAAACAAAGATGAGTTTGTTGATAACTTACCAATAGAAGTTGAACCATATAAATTTACAATGGAATCAGAAGAAGAACAAAAAGAATGGAAGAAAAATAATAATATAGATGAGAACTACAATGCAGAGCAAGTATTTAATTATTTGAAAGATAAATATGAAATTTCATATAGTGATGCCAAAATTGCTAGAAAAGTTATGAGTGTAAGATATGAAATTTCTAGAAATGGATATAGTACTACAAAATCAGTTATAATAGCAAAAGACATTAGTGATACTTCCGCAGTTCAAATTAGAGAGCAAAATGCAGAACTGTCAGGTATGTATGTAATAACAGAGCCTGTTGTTTCATACACTTCAGGAAATCTAGCATCACATGTTTTGGGATATGTTGCACCAATTAATGAAGAGGAATATGCAACAAGAAAAGATAGATATAGAAGTGACGATATAATTGGAAAAGATGGTATTCAATATGTGTTTGAGGATTATCTAAAAGGCACTGATGGAGTAAAACAGGTAGACATGACTGTAGATGGAGCAATTACAAGTGAGTATATTTCAGAAGAAGCAATTGCAGGTTCAGATATTGTATTGACGATTGACGCTAATTTGCAAAAGGTTGCAGAAGAGGCCTTGGAACAAAATATAAAGGATATTTCAGCAGGAAAATTTGGACAAAAACATGATGCAGAAGCAGGAGCTGTTGTTGTTATGGGAGTGAAAACAGGAGAAGTACTTGCAATGGCAAGTTATCCAGACTATAATCCAGCTAAATATTCTGAAGAATATTCTGCTGATGACGAAACAGGAAAGTACCTAAATAGAGCAATAAGTAGTCCGCAACCTCCAGGTTCTATATTTAAAATGGCTGTTGCAACAGCAGCACTTGCAGAAGGGAAAATTACTCCTACAACAAAAATAAATGATACAGGAGTATATCCATATGGTCATCATCCTGCTTGTTGGTATTATAGAAGTTATGGTTCAGGACATGGCTATTTGAACGTTACCGAAGCTATAAAACAATCTTGTAATTATTTCTTTTATGAAATGGGATATAGACTAGGAATTGATGAAATAGCTAAATATGCTTCAATGTATGGATTAGGAAAAAGAACAGGAATAGAATTAGCTGGAGAAAAAGAAGGAACATTGGCAAGCACTGAATATGCAAAAAGTCAGAACTATACTTGGTATTTATCTGATACTTTATCTGCAGCAATAGGACAAAGTTTTAATAATTTTACTCCGATTCAAATGGCTAGATATATTAGTATGATTGCAAATGGAGGAAAAAATATTGATGTCACACTTATAAAATCAATAATCAAACCTGATGGAACAGAGGTATCTAAACAAGAAATTGATAATTATGTTAAAGAAAAAATAGGTACAGAAAATGGGGTTACAGAGGACATAAAGATTGATGAAGAAGATTTAGAGGCAATAAAAAAAGGTATGAAAGGAGTTACAAGTGAGCCAGGTGGAACAGCATATTATACATTTTCAGATTTTGATATAGATATTGCAGGAAAAACAGGTTCAGCACAGGTTATTGTTGATGGAAAAGAAGAGGCACATGGTTGGTTTGTATGTTTTGCCCCATATGATGATCCAGAAATAGCAATAGTGGTTATGGTAGAAAAAGCAGGTTCAGGAGGGTATACTGCAGAAGTAGCTAAAAAAATTATGAAAGAATACTTTGGAATGAACTCTGAAAAAGTCACAGAAGATAAGACTGCACAATCAAGTGTTGAAAGTATTAGATAATTAGATATCATAAATCTGCAAAAAACTTAAATAAAACATATAATATATAGTGAGTCTTAAATTGTTGGAGGGATAAAGTTGAGTAATTATATAACTATTAGTATTAAAAAAAATCAAGTTGTAATTAAAGTTGATGAAAATGCAGAACAGAAGGAGATTATGACAGATTTAAAAAAGAAGATAATAGAATTAAAAAATTTGTATCAAGATGATAAAACACCAATTTTAATTACAGGAAAAGTATTAAAAAACAAAGAAATGGATGAAATTCAAAACTTGATAAAGAAATTTATAAATGTACAAATTGAATTTGATAGTCCAAAAGTTCTAGGATTACATGGAATAAAAAAGACATTCTACAAGGAAGTTGCAACTTCTGAAACAAAATTTCATAAAGGTTCTATTAGATCAGGACAAAGAATGGAATTTGAAGGCAGCTTAGTAATAATAGGGGATGTAAATGCAGGGGCAGAAGTAATTGCAGGAGAAAATATAGTTGTTCTTGGAAACTTAAGAGGGCTTGCCCATGCAGGGGCAAAAGGAAATAAAGATGCCGTAATTGAAGCGGCCGAAATAGATGCAGTTCAAGTAAGAATTGCTGATAAGGTAAAAGAAATAGAAAAAGACGAAGGTGAAATACGTAAAGTTAAAACTTCTGCATACATAAATGATAATGATGAACTAATATTGGAATAATTTATGATAATAGCAAAAGAATTAGTACAATAAAAAGAAACTCATCTTTTACACCTTCGTTGTATAAAAAGAAGATTAAGCAAATCAATAAAATGTCATCATAATATAATTTTATTCCGAAAATTTCTATGATTTCATTTTCAAAACTATTGGTGGACTTTTCTTCTTTTTTTGTTTTACTATTTTTATTAGATATTTGATTATCCGCTTTATACTTGTTAAGTGGCTTATTCTGGTTAGTTAAGCACATTTTTGAATCAAAATGTGGATAACTATATCTAGGTTTATAGAAAAAATGTGGATAATATGGAGAGCTATACATCATTTTTCTTATCACCACCTAATGAATTAAAGATTTCAAAAGCTTTTCCAAGGCCAAACAATTTAATATATTGATCTACCTTCTTCTGCCTACTTTCCTTAAGATATGGTTTTAGAGAAACTAATAGATTTGACCTTGGGTCATCTTTACTAGAGTTCATGGATTCCATTACTTTCTTGATTTTTAAAATAGTTTCAATATCAATTTCTGAGTCATTTGAAGTATTCTCTTTATTACTATTAGAAGAATTGGAGGAGTTTTTAAAATTATTAATAATATTTTTTAAATCATCTGGAATTTCATTATTTTGCATCATACTATTTATTTGATTCATAATATTATTCATATCAGTATTATTCATATAAACCTCCTCACTAAAATTGTAATTAAAAAAATCTACTTATTATTGTTTTTAATTTCATTTATTATTGAATTAGCATCCTTAGATTTTAACATTTGACTTACTTTATTTAATCCCTGTTCTAATTCTTTTTTATCCATTTTAGAGAGCATTGCCATAAGCTCACCCATATTCATATTAGAATTTTTATTATTCAAAAATATCACCTCAATACAATATATGTTATAAAACTATATTATAATATTCAAAATTGAAAAAAAGGTTACTAATTACTTGACATGATGAGAAAATAAAATAAAATATAATATAAATTAAATTTATGAAGAACAGAGAGGTTACAAAATAAGAAAATTGATACCATATATCAAAGGAGGAAACAAGTGAAAAAGAAATTTATTATATTAGTAAGCTTTATACTTCTAGTTTTAGTAATAGTGATTTTGATAAAAAATATTGAAGGTAGTGAAAGTACAAAGATAAGTATGTTAGATACCAACGAACCAAATCAAAACATATTAAATGAACAATTCTTAGATATACAAGCTATAGAACAATATAAAGGTAAAAAAATCGTTTTACTATTTTGGCAAATTTGGTATCCACCATGTAGAGACGAATTAATTATTTTAAATAATGTTTATAAAACCTTAGGGCAGAACCAAAGAGATGTAATTTTATTAACTGTAACTAAACTAAAAACGAACCAAAATAATTATGAAGGTGATAAAACAATAGAAGAGATAAAGCAATTTTTAACTGAAAACAAATATGAATTTCCAGTTTTATTTGACACTGGAAAAACACTATTTTCAAGCTTTAACGTAAATTCTTTTCCTACTACAATTATAATTGATGAAAGTGGAAATGAGATTCAAAGAAAAACAGAAGCAGAATTAACAGAAGAAGAATTTTTAGGATTAATTTATTAATGTAACAAAAATGTCAAGAAAATGTAATATAAATTTAATATTTTGGTGTAAGTGTTATTTCCGCATAATAAAACGAATTTTAAATATGTAGTATAGAGGTAATAAAGCATTGAAAAGTAAGGCTATTAAATGTAAAATAGTTAGGAATATATTATTTATAATATATATTTAATAAATTTAATATATTTATTATCTAAAAGCATTGAAAAATCAATGAATAAGTAGTATAATTAATGTTGAGATATTATGTTTAGGAGGTAGCAATGAACAGAATATTAAACAAACTGATTGCAATTTTGATGATTACTCTTTTGATGAGCACTAATATGATTTTATTAGTTAATGAAAGTATAGCATCAGGAGGAGTATATAGTTCTCAAGATTCTAAAACAAATAATGCAAATGTAGAATTTAATGCATACTTTAAAGAAAAATCTCACGAGGCAAATTCAGATATGTCATCTGAAGATTTAATGTTGTATATTGAATTGAATGTGAAGAATGCAGGTTATATAAAAAATTCAGTTATTGAATTTGATGATTCTAATTTTAGCATTAATTTAGAAGAAGGTAATAAATATATTCAAAAAATTGATAAAGAAAATAGTAAAATTGAATTAAAGCAAATTGATAAAGGAGAAAATGTTACAATAGAAATTCCTTTACAATTTTCACATAATGATAGTATCACAACAGATTATTTAAATAAAGAATTTAAAACAAATTTTACAGCAGAATATATTGATGGTAATGGAAACAGTAAATCTGTAGAAAAAACTATTTTAAATAGTTTGACTTGGGCTGGAGAAGCAGAATTAGAAAATTCGATGAAAATAAATAAATACTTGCCATTTGTACAAGGAGATAAATATGGTGTGATTTTACAAATGCTTGTAATTAATAAAGTAAAGGACAACAAATTCCCAGTTAAAACAAGCAAAACAACAATTTCTATTCCAGAATTAGATGGCACAAAACCAACTAATGTTTCAGTTATAGCTAACAGTACAAAGGCAACAAATGGTAAAGAAAGTGGAGTAGATTTTAATAACAGTAATTATTCATACGATGCAGAAAATAATGTTTTAAGCATAAATGTAGAAAATCCAGCAAATGAAAACAATATAGTATCATGGAAAAAGGATTCTAGTGATGAATTTTTAGTAACGATGCTATATGAAGGAAAAGATTTATATAATAAAGTAGTAGAGATCCAAAATAATGCTAAGCAAGAAAATGAAGAAGATAGTATGATTAAAGATGTTATTCAAGGACTAAATATTAAAACAAGTATAAAATTAGAAAATACACTTTATACATTTGACAACAAAGTGATTTCAAAAGATTTTGATTATACTAATGAACTAAAGGAAAAAGTAGGAGAATTTACAACAACTGAAATTTCAGCTACTAATGAAATTAGCAAAGGTTACATATATGCAAACTATAATATAGAAAAAGATGAAAATAAAATGGAAACTACATATAATATAAATTATGTAGTGAATGTTGAAAATGTTAATTTAGTAGAAAGTGTTGAGATTAAACAACAAATTGACAAATTTGTTGCTGAAGATAAAACTGAAGGATTAACAACTATAGGTAATAAAAATTATACATACAATAAAGAAGTAAAAATACAAAAAAGTATCTTTGATAAAATATTAGGTGAAGATGGTAAAATAGAAATTTTCGATAATTCAAACAATAAAATTGGAGAAATAAATAAAGATACAAAATTAAATGACCAAAATGAATATATTTTAGACATATCATCATTTAACAAAAATGAAATTGCAATAAAAACAAGTAAGCCTATTATAGAAGGAAAAATTGAAATAAATCTTACAAAGGAAATTGCGAAAAATATAGATTATTCTGTAGCACAAATGAAGAATTTCAAGACAATAGAAACTTCTGTAATTGGAAATATTTTAGAAGCTTCTTCAGCAAAAACAGCAAGCATAAACATGGTAGAACCAAAAAGTGAAGCAACAATCGAAATAAATAAAGATCAACTATCAACAGTGACAAAAAACAATAATGTTGAATTGAGAGCGACATTAAATACATCTTCTGTATATAATGCACTTTATGAAAACCCAACTATATCTATTGAACTACCAGAAGTGATAAAAGATATAGAAGTAAATAGCATAAAAGCATTATATAATGATGAATTAAAAATAAAGGATGCTAAATTAGTTGAAGAAAATGGAAAGAAAAGCATAAATATTAATATGGAAGGAACTCAAACAGAGTATTCTACAGAAAATAGTGATATACTAGGGACAAGCATTATCATAGATACTAATATGGAATTAGACAAGTTAGGTACAAACCAAAACGCTGAAATCACAATGAATTATTCGAACAATTCATCAGAAGTAAAAGAAAATAAAACAGCTAAAACAGGAGTACCAATTATAGCACCAACAGGAGTTATTGCAACAAATGAAGTATCTAATTATAAAGAGGGTGCAGAAGATATATTAACAATATCTGATGAAACAAAAGAAATAACAGTGGATACATATTCTAAAGCAAGAGATGTAGTGTTTAAAGGACAAGTTATAAATAATTATGAAAATGATATCTCTAATGCTATAGTATTAGGAAGATTTCCTGTAGAAGGAAATAAAAATATTGATACAAATGCAGATTTACAATCAAACATAACTTTTGGATTAAAGAGCAAAATTAGTATAAACGGAGATTATACTTCAAATATAAAAGTTTATTATTCAGCAAATGCGGATGCAACTAATGATATATCAGTTTCAAGCAATGGTTGGACATTAGAACCAGAAAATTTGGCAGAAATGGAATCTTATCTAATAGTAGTAGAGAATACCACAATTGAAGCTGGAAAACAATTTGATTTTAGCTATACAGTTTCAATGCCAGAAAACTTAGCACACAATAAGGCTACAAGCACAATGTATAAAGTATTTTATAATAATGTTTCAGAAATTGGAACAATGCCAGAGACAAAAGTTTCTCCTATAATTAAGTTGACTACTGGTAAAGGACCAGAACTTGAAGTAACATTAAGTTCAAGTTTACCAGAAGGAACAGAATTAAGAAATAGACAATATTTAAGGATGTATATAACAATAAAAAATATAGGAGAAATAGATATAGAGAATGCAAAAATAGAAGTACCAATTCCAGATAATGCAATCTTGGCAAGCTATGAAGAATTTAACAATGTTTATGTGGACCATGATCGAGATGAGAAAACTTATATAATTAAATTAGAAAATATCGAACCAGGAGAGATAGTTGAGAAAAGCTATGAACTAAAATGCGATGGATATAGTGATGGAGAGCATCAAAGTGGAATAAAAGAAATGATTAACTATGTAAATTTAACTGCAAGTAACATTTCTGGTGCAATAAAATCAAATGAATATAATTTTAAAATTAATACAAGTAAAAATATTCCGTTAATGATTATAAATGGGACAAATACCTCAGAAGCTGAAGTCTACTCAGTAGGAACTAAAATTAAATATACTTTAAATGTTACTTCAAATAGTTCAGAAAATATAACTAATGTAGTAGCTACAATGCCATTACCAGATGGAGTAGAAAATATAAATGCTTTTATTAAAAGTAATAATGAGAACATAACAGAGGGAGTACAAATAATAGATAATACTATAAAAGTAAATTTTGGAACAATTTCAGCAAGAAAACAAATAGAAGCAGTGGTAACATTTGACATAGGCAATAATACACCAGAAAAATTCTCTACTATGATAACGGTAACAGCAGAAGGATATAACACTTTATATTCAAATGAAAGATGGATATATACAGGAAAGGCAAATATGACAGGTAAACAGTTATCACCATCAGCAGAATACATAAAGGAGAATGAAGAATTTACATATAATTTTGAGATAAAGACAACAGGAACAGTATATATTTCTAACTTTGTTTTAGAAAATGATTTGCCACCAGAACTAAAAATACAGGAAGCTTCATTTGAAATAAAAACATTTGATGGAGAAAAAATAGAGTATGGAACTTATGGTAGTGTTGAGACTAAAGATAATAAACTTTATTATAATATTAGAACATTACCTGCTAATGCAATAATAAAAATTAGTTTGAGTATGTTAGCAAAGTTGCAATCTGAAAGTGATGATGGAAAAGAACTTATAAACAAAGCATATATTTATGCAGATGGAATAGACAAAATAGAGTTAAATACTACTAAAATATATTTGGAATATGATTCTAAATTGCATGATAGTTCAACTATACCATCACAAGAAGAAAAATATAAAATTTCAGGAACAGCTTGGATAGATTCTAATAGAAATGGTATGAGAGAAGAAGACGAACAAACAGCTTCTGGAGTTCAAGCGATGCTTTTATATAGAGCAAATGGACAAATAGTTCAAGATGCAAATTCAGGAAAAAACAAAATAGTAACAACAGGTGATAATGGACAATATGAATTCACAAATTTACAGGCAAATGAATATTTAGTTGTATTTATATATGATACAGGACTATATAGTATTACAACATATCAGAAAGATGGAGTAGACACAAATAAAAACTCTGATGCGATAGAAACTAATATAACATATAATGGCGTAAAGCAAATAGCAGGAATAACTAATACAATTCAAATAACAAATAGTAACGTTAGAAATATAGACTTAGGATTATATCAAGATGAAAAATTCGATTTAAGTTTACAAAAATATGTAACTAAAATTGCATTAACAACACCTACAATAGGAACAGCACAATATGAATATGGAGATTCGACACTAGAAAAAATAGAAATTTTAGGACAAAATGCTGGAAAGAGTAATATTGTAATTGAATATAAGATAGTTATTAAAAATGAAGGTGGAGTAGCAGGATATGCTAAGAAAGTTGTAGATTATTTACCAGAAGATGTAGGATTTAGTACAGATCTGAATAAGGATTGGTATTTATCAGAAACAAATGGTAATATATATAATGCAAGTTTAGCAAATACATTAATTCAACCAGGGGAAACAAAAGAATTAAAATTAGTAGTAACTAAAAAAATAACAGAAGCATCTATAGGAACAACATTGAAAAATCAAGCGGAAATTTATGAAAGCTATAACGAACAAGGTCTAAAAGATATAGATTCAACTGAAGCTAATAGACAAGATGGAGAAGACGATTTAGGAGAAGCAGATATTATCTTATCTTTAGTAACAGGTAAAATTATAATGTACACAGGATTAATAATATTAGTATTAGCAATAATTACTATAGGAATTATTGTAATTAAGAAAAAAGTTTTGACAAAAAGCAAATAAAAAAGAAAGGAGGAAAATATGAAAAAATTATTAAAATACACAAATATATTAATTATATCAGTAGCTGTATCAATAGGGATTGCATTAGGTGTTTCAACTCAGTTGTCAAATGAAACAATTACTAAAATAAATGAAAATTATTCAAAAGCGACGTCTCTATGTAAAACCGATTATGAGATACATGTAATAGAGGAAAGACCAATGGGAACAGACTTATGGAGACCTATTGCAGCTGTTGGAGATGATGGAGAAACACTATTAGAATTATATTGTGTCTCACCAGGGCAACCATTAAGTTCAAAATATGGTACAAAAGAATATCTATATGCAACTTATAATGGAAAAATAACCAAGGGAGAGTGTGAACATGCATATTTTGAAGAAATAAGAAGTGACCCATACTATAAGTGTAAAGGAGAACATTATACAGAATCATATTCAGGAATTATAGCGCATTCAGGCAAAAGCGTTACTAGTTTATATGATGTAGCATATATTGCTTCATACTATCCAGACGGACATTCATCATTTGTTCTTGGAGATAATTGGGGAGAAGCTAAACAACTAGCTATTTGGTGGACAGATATAAGTAATCCTAACACGACAAGAGCAGAATCAGAGTACATTGATAGTGCTAGAGATATTAAGATGGATGCAGATAACTATAAAAAATTTTATGAAAAGATAGTTGAAGAGGACGAAAATGGAAGAACTGGAATGAAACCAACAGATAATACAAATCCAGATGAAGTAAAACTTGATACAGATAAAACAACTAATACACATGTTTTAGGACCTTTTAAAGTAGACTATATTACAGGCAGATACTTGCCAAGAGGAGAAAGTCTATCATTTGGTGGAATATCTGATATGTACTTAATTGACCAAAATGGTAATAGAGTTAATATAGATATGTTAATAAGGCCAGAACAAGAAGAAAGCTATAAAAAACCAAGTTATTGGACTAATGTACAACAATATGATGATGGACCAGTCGAAAACCCAAACAAAGTAGATTACTTTGATTCAACAAGAAATTATCCAGACCCAAACGAACCATTTTATGTTGAATTTAAATATACAGGTGATGATGTATCATCATTAAAGTTGCATATTGATTTTAAATATATGAAAGCTACAACTAAAATCTGTATAAGGGATGGTGGTTACTATAAGACGATTATAATTGACGAAAAAGAACCACCTCATACACATGACGGTGAGCCTTGTTTTAACTGCATTATTACTTGGGGAGTAACATACGTGTCTGGAGTACAACAACCTTTAGTGTATATAATGGATGCAGAGACAGATAGATATATAATAGATGAAAACATAGAAATACCACTAGACAAATACTTTGAAAAGACTATGAAGTTAGGTGGATTTGTATTTGAAGATACACCACAAGGAAAAGAAACAGAAGTAAATGGAATTAAGGATGATCAAGATGTAGTAGTTCCAGGAGCAAAAGTTACATTATATGAAGTTGATAAAAATGGAAATTATAAGTTAGCAAAGCTTGCAACACTTAAAGAAGAAAATCCTTATGCAACAGATGAAATGATTAATGATCCAGATGATTTTAAAAGAAGAATAAATCCAACGCTGACTGACTCGAGTGGATATTATGAATTTAGAGGTTTAGATACTGAAAAAGAATATTTTGTAATGTTTACATACAATGGACAGACGTATATGCCAACAGAATACTTAACAAATAAAACTACAGGAGAATCTTATAATGCTGTTGCAGATATGGTAGACCAAAAAAGTTCTGACAAATATTCTTCAGGTGGAAATATTAGTGAAATATGGAATCAAACTTCTAAAGCACAAGAAGTTGCTAGTCAAAGAGAAAGTTTTGACAAAATGTTTGAAGAGATACGTTCATATCCAGAAAATTATAAATCAAAAAACACATTAAAAATTAGTGAAGTATCTAGCAATAATGGATATAATACAACATTTTCAATTTATGATTTAATGGGATTTGATTTACAAGAAGATGGTAAATATAAACAAGTGCATACTGCATTAATAGATAGTTATTTAACTATAGATAGTGCAAGTGGAATGATTGTTGAAGGAACATTAAATGGAAATGAAGTTACAAAAACAATTAATGAAGGTTTAATAACTAAAAAGTTAAGAGAATTTATTAATACTAATAAGAGATACCCTACTGACGATGAAATGAAATTACAAATTTATCAAAGTATTGTAAATGAAATATCAGGAAGTGTAGAAGGTGGAGCAAGTCAAGTTTGGAGAATGTTACAATTTATAGAAGATTGTAAAATTAATGCTTACACAATAAATAATACAAATGATGAAAAATCTTATGACTTATTCCCAGTATATGATAGATTTACTACATTTGTATCACCAGGAGGAAATAAATATCCAAATAACAGTTATAATAATGGTACATATGATGCTAATGCAAGTACATATCAAAATCATAGTTTGAGATTCAATGATGAAAAGCCAGATAGACTATATAAGAACATTTATCCAGGTCAATTATTAATAAACTGTGGATTATGGAAGAGACAAGAAACAGATATGGCTCTCAGAAAAGATGTATATAAAGCCACACTTAAAATTAATGATAAGACAGTAATATACAATTATGATAAGAGAAATGCAAATAATGGAGATAAAGAAGGTACAAATAGTGCAGATGGAAATGATAATAACACATATTGGGATATAAATGTAAGAATGTCTGACTATTCTTATTACTATGATATGAATTACAATAGAGAGATATATGAAACAGATTATCTATACAATACATCGAATGGATTTGGTGTAGGACATCCAGGAGCTCCATTAGAAATATATATTACATATAAAGTGACAGTAAGAAATCAATCAATGAGTATATTAAGTCAAATCAAAGAAGTAGTTGATTATTATGATAAAGACTATAAATATAGAGAAGATTTATCTTGGGTAACATATGATAATAATACTGTTAGTGATGATGAATTCTATAAAGCTATGGTAGAGGAAAATGTTACAACAATAGGAAGCTATAAAGACATAAATAGTAGTGATAGTAGTAAATATGGAGAATCTACAAAGAGTGATATTGTAGGAAGTCAATATAATGCAGTTTATGTAAATGGACTTCAAGATAAAAAATTAGCATCTGGAGAGAGTGCATATATTTACTTAACATTCCAAGTAAACAAACAAGATGAAAGAGTAATACTTGATGGTGGAAAATATGCAACTTCAGATACTCCAAAGGAAAATCTAGCAGAAATAAATGGATATGTAACATACTATAAAGATAATACACAATTACCAAATCATATTACTAAATCATCTAATGATATAGCTGGATTAATAGATAGAGATTCTACACCTGGTAACCTAGTAGCTTCTGACTTACAAGGAGATAAATATGAGAAGAACTTTGAAGATGATACAGATAGAGCACCAAGTTTAAGAGTAATAATAGATGAAGATGCAGTAAGAAAAGCAAATGGTACTGTTTGGGAAGATGAAAGAACATCTACATCCGGAGATTCTATAATTGGCAATGGTATAAGAGAAGATGAAACAGGAGTCGCAGGAGTTACAGTACAATTAGTAGAAAAACGTTCAGACGGTTCAGAATATATTTGGTATGAAACAACATCTAATAATGAAGGAAAATATGGATTTGATAAAGAACATCTAGGAGATAGTTATATAGGATATATACCTGGAGATTATGTAATAAGATTCAAATATGGAGATACTAAAGAAACAGCATTAACTACACAAACAGAATTTGAGAAAGGTCAAAATATTGTATCATATAATGGTCAGGACTTTAAATCAACAACATATCAGATAGGATTGGACAAAAATGGAAATGCTAGTGGTTTAGCTCAAAATGCTAATACAGATATATCAGGAAAATATCATGGATATACAAATACTGAAACTCAAAATGAGAGCGGAACATATGGATATGATATATATGTAGCTGATAGTAATAGTACAAATTATTCTGATGCAAAAGACTTATATACAACAAGTACATGGAAAGGAAATGTATATAAATTAAGTGGAGTTGGAACTAATAATAACTTTAATAGTGATTCAGGCTATACAATACAAGGAAGACAAGCAGTAATTAATTATAGTGCTAATAATGTTACAAACCATAAGGCAGAAGTTCTAGCATCACCATATGAAGTACCAACATATAATGAAAATAAATATAGTAATGATGAAATGAAGCAGCTATATGATGACTTAATTAAATATACTCAAATGACAGCAGAAACAGGTGTTATAGTAGTTGAATTCGAGTATGACAGACAACAAACAGATGGACTAAATTCTGCACAAAACAATTCTGGTAATTCAAGTAAAGATTATATTGGAGATAATGCATATAACAGTAATTATACACTTAATAACATAGATTTTGGATTAACAGAAAGACCAAAAGCACAACTTGAGATTGATAAATCTGTAGCAAATGTAAAAGTAACACTTGCAAATGGAAGTATATTATTTGATATAAATAAAGCTGCAAATAATGCATTATGGCAAGACCATAAGGAATATAGTATTGATGAAGAAAAGAAAACAACTTCTAAGGACAAGACAAATGTGAATAAAGGAAGCAAAGAATACTATAAACCAGATGAAGGTGACATCATAGGAATGTATGAAGAACATTATAACGATAATAGTAAGCACAGATATTCATTTAGAACAGATAACAATGGAATAAATGAAATTGTAGAAAAAACAGACAAAGGTTTAATACAACTTACAATGGATGAAGAATTAATGCATGGTGCAACAATTCAAATAACATATACTGTTAAAATCACAAATGTTGGTGAAGTTGATTATGTTGATAAAGATTTCTACTACAAAGGAAATAGCAGTGGATTACAAGAATCAACAACTACAGCAAATCAAGTAGTAGACTATGTACAAAATAACTTGAAATTTGATGAAAATAATGAGGCAAATAATGGAAGCAACAAGAAAGATGGATGGAAACTAATCACAGTAAAAGATTTGACAAATCATAGTGAAATAAATGATGATTTAGTTAATAAGAAACTTGAGAGTGGAGGCAATAATAACAAATTATCTAAATTTAATACAATAATACAAACTGAAAGTTTTGGAACATCAAACTTAAAACCTGGTGATGAAGTAAGCAAGACATTAATATTATCACAATTAATAACACCAGAAAATACAGATGATGATATGACATATACTAACATGGTAGAAATTGCAAAAACATCTAACTCACTTGGTAGAAGAATGGCATATTCAGTTGTAGGTAACCAAGATCCATCACTTCCAGATGCATCAGAAGTTGATAGTAATGTGGCAGAAAGAATAGTTATATTACCACCATTTGGTGAAGCACGTATTTACTATATCCTAGCCGGAGTAGTAGCAATCATATTAATAGGAGGAATTATACTAATAAGAAGAAAAGTACTAAATGGAAAAGACGATAAAACAGAATAAATAGTATAAGAAATCATATGAAAGAAGGAAGTCTTAATAATGGCTTTCTTCTTTTTATACCTACAATAAAAAAATTGCTCTAAATTATTGAAAAAATTGCTATTTTACGATAAAATAGTATACATAGATTGTTAAAAAAGAAAATAAAAGAAAAGAACATATCACATTTTGTAAAAAACTTTTTTGTATTATGGATTAAATGTGACAAAAAAATATTTTCGATTAGACTATAATTAAGTAGCATTAAATGATGCTATAGCAACAAAAGAGAAAACAAGATAAAAAACATTAATGCATAAATAAAAAGTTAGAGGTGATACATATGTTTCAAAATATAAGTAGAGATACAACTGAATTTCAAAACGAATATAGTCAAGAAACTCAAAAAGCAAATATAAAAGAAATATTAAAGAGACTTTTTGCAAAGCAAAATGTTATGTTATACATTGTTAGTTTAATGTTATCTATGGTAGGATTAGATGATAGTAGCTTAATGTTTACAATTGCTCCATTTGGACTTGCTATAATTGCGGGAGCTTTAAGTAATAACAGACCAATAGGAATAATGTATGTTTTGACATTAGTAGGAACATTTATTAGATTTGGATTTAATGATTTATGTGTTTATTTCATAACTTCACTAATATTTTTTGTATTTATACTATTATTTAGACCAAAGATACAAGAAGGCATAAATGAACAAAAAAGAATAGGTGCACATTTATTTTTTGCAGTACTACTAGTACAAATAGTACCAAAGTTTTTTGGAACGTTTATAGTTTTTGATGTCTTAACAAGTATAATGCTAGGAGTAACAACATATATCTTTTATAAAATATTTGTAAATTCAATTACTATGATTATAGATTTTGGTACAAGAAGAGCATTTACAATTGAGGAAGTAATAGGGACAAGCTTGTTACTATCAATTGCAGTAACAGTTTTTGGAGACTTAAATGTATTTGGATATAATATAAGAAACATTCTTAGTATTTTAATAGTGTTAGTGCTAGGCTGGAAAAATGGTATGCTTGTAGGCGCAACGGGTGGAATTACAATAGGAGTAGTTCTTGGAGTTATTACTGGGACAGAACCAGTAATGATTGCGGCATATGCAATATCAGGATTAATTGCAGGTTTACTTAATAGATTTGGAAGAATTGGAGTTATAGTTGGATTTGCGTTAGGAAATGTTGTACTTGCATATGCAACAAATGGGAATACTGTACAACTTATAATGTTCCAAGAAATATTAATTGCATCACTTGGACTGTTAGCAATACCTAAAAATATAGAGATTAATATAGAAGATTTAATTGGAAATACTAGATTACTGCCAGAAACTACAGGAAAAGACTTAGAAGATAATAGAGATACAATATATAAATTAAATAGTATATCAGAAACTATTTTTGATATGGCAGAAAGCTATAGAGAAGCAGCTGCTACAATATTAACAGAGAACGAACTCAAAGAGCAGGAAAAAAATAATATAGATATATTTGTAGAAGAGTTAAAAAGAAATATAGAAAATTTGGAAGATAATATGTTATATGATGAAATATATTATCCTACGGAACAACTAATCAAAGATATATTTAATTATCTTTTAGAAAATGAAATTATAACAGAAAAAGAATTTATAAAAATTTTAGAGCAGAATAACAACTATATAGTTGGATTTGACAATACTAAAGTCAAGGCTAGAGAAGATGTTTATGAAATAACAAAAGCAATTAATTATTCATATAGAGTTAGTAAGATTAATTTTATTTGGAAGAAAAAGTTAGATGAGAGTAAGAAAAATGTTTCTGAGCAATTGAAAGGAGTTTCAGAGGCAATATCTAGAATGGCCGTAGATATAGATAAGCAGGAAGATAAGTTCCAAGATAAGAAAAAAGAGATATTAAAACTGTTAGAACAAAAAGAAATTGAAATAAAAAATATAGAGATAGAGCAAAAAAGTTCTGGTAGATATATTGTAGACGTATATACTGACAAGTGTTCAAATCCAGATGGAACAGAATGTGATATTAAGAAAATAAGTAAGATTTTAAGCAAGTCACTAGAACAAAAAATGATTATGCAAAAACAAGAATGTGGGCTAAGGCTAAATAAAGATATTTGTAAATTTACATATATTTCAGATGATAAATATAATATCCAAATAGGCACAGCAAAATCAACCAAATCAGGTTCATCAGTTTCAGGAGATAGTATTTTACAAATTAAATTGGAAGATGGAAAATATTTGTTAGCCTTAAGTGATGGAATGGGCTCTGGACCAGAGGCTATGAAGAGTAGTAAAATAGCGACTAAAATGTTAGAAAGATTATTGACTGCTGGATTTGAGAAAGATGTATCTTTAAAATTGATAAACTCTACACTTTCAGCTAATACAGAAGAAGACATGTTTGCAACATTAGATATAGAAATCTTAGATTTATTTAATGGAAATATGGAATTTATTAAAAATAGCGCTTGTCCAACCTATGTAAAGAGAGGAAAAGATATACAACTTCTTAAATCTATGACTCTTCCAACAGGAATTTTGAATGATATTGATTTAGTTGTATATGATTATGATTTACAAGATGGAGATATACTTGTAATGTGTACTGATGGAATAATAGACTCAAATAAGGAATTTGTAAATAAACAATTATGGTTAAGATATTTATTAGAGGATATAGAGACCAATGATGCACAAAAAATAGCTGATATAATTTTAAGAGAAGCAATAGATAATGATTTTGGAAATCAAAAAGATGATATGAGTGTTATTGTTGCTAGAATTAGTAAGAAATAGTAGTATTCATATATGTAAAAATTAAATACACCACAAATGTTAGATAAAAAACTAATATTTGGAGGTGTATTTTTAATGAGTAAGTATTCTGATGAAGAAAAATTAGAAAATTTGTTGTAATTAATTCAAAAATTTGATATAGTATATGTAGAAAAATTGGACTTTTAAACGTAACATTGTGAAAGGAATGAATGTATATGAGTAGAGGAAAAAGATATGATGGAGAGCAAAAATTAAATTTAAAAAAAGTTTTTGCAGTTATAATAGCAATTGCAGTAATAATAATGTTCTTTATTGGAATAAGTAAGTTATTTAATTCAGATGGTGAAATACCAGAAAAAACTGTTGCAACAAAGTATTTCCCAGTATATACAAATGATAAATGGGGAGTTATAGACTCAAAAGGTAATATAATTATAAACCCAGAATATGACGAATATATTGTTATTCCAGATAATACTAAAGGTATTTTCATTTGTACTTATGATGTGGATTATGATAAAGGTACATATAAAACAAAAGTATTAAATGAAAAAAATGAAACAATTTTTACTAATTATGAGATTGTAGAAGCTTTTGAAAATCGTGATGAGAATAATAATTTATGGTATGAGCAGGGAATTTTAAGAGTATCACAAAACGGGAAATATGGTGTTATTGATTTCTCAGGAAATCAAATTGTAAATTGTGAATATGACTCAATTGAAGCGCTTAAAGGAGTTACAAGTAGTTTACTTACTAAGAAAGATGGGAAATATGGAATTATTGATAATGTAGGAACTGTAATTATAGAAAATCAATATGCAGATATAAAGCCAATTTCTAATAAGTATGAAGATGGATATATTGTAAAAAATAGTGAAGGAAAATATGGTGTAATAAACTATACTAAAACTGTAGCAGTAGAACCTAAGTATGACGATATAAAAGAAGATTATGATAATGGAAAATACTATATTGTAAAAGAAGGAAAGAGCTGGAAAGTTATTGACAGTAATAAAAAGGAATATTTATCAGGAAAATATGATGATATTGTATCAATAGATAATGATAATGCAGTAGTGAAAAAAGATGGAAAATATGGTGTCGTAAAAATAGATGATGGAAAAAATATTATAGACACTAAATATGATAATATTGTATATGGAGAAGGAAATAATTATATAGTTTCACAAGACAAAAAATATGGAATTATGAATGTACAAAGCAATAATTCTGTAGATTTTAAATATTCAAGTATAGTTTATAGAAGTAATGCAAACTTTTATGAGGCATCTAATGAAGATGGAACATCAGATTTAATAGATACAAGTTTAAATATTAAATTATCTAAAGTTATATTATCTGAACTAAACGAAAAAAACGGATATATTAAAATCAGACAAGACGATAACTATAAATACTATAATTTCAAGTTCGAAGAAAAAAATAGTAAAGACGTATTTTCATCAAATACAATTTTCTTAAGTAAGAATGAGGAAGGAAAATATGGATTTGTAGATAAGAATGGAAATGTTGTTGTAAACTATATTTATGATGAAGCAAGAGAACAAAACGAATATGGATATGCTAGTGTGAAAAAAGATGGATTATGGGGAGCAGTAGATTCAAAAGGACAAATAGCAGTTTCTCCAACATATAGTTTAGAAAATAATATTTTGATAGAATTTATAGGAAAATATCATTTAGCAGAGGATTTGAATTTATATTATTTTACAGATAAATAAAACATTAAACGTAGGAGGAATTAAATTGGAACTTATGACAAAATACCAATATACATATTTTATATATCCATATGTTATTGAAGAAAAGAACTATAAAAGATACTTACAAAATCTAGTAAGGAATAAAAAATGTAAAATAAGGTTTTTTGATGAACAAAAGGATATACACTTATATACATATTTTTTACCTAGTATTAGAGAATATATGTTGTGGTCATTTGGTTTATCAAAGAAAGCTATAAGAGAATATGAAAAATCAGATACTACTTTAAAAGCTACTATGTTAGCAGAGAAAGAATGTAATATATTTAATTATGAATTGCCGGAGAACTTACAGGGAAAAGTACAGGATGATAACGGAATATTTTTTGAAATATCTGAAATTAAAATAATATGTTTCAAAACTGGAATATGTTTTCTAGTATTTAAAACAAACTTAGAAAGTTCAAATAGTTTTACAGAAATATTAAATTTTAATTATAAATTTAGGGAAATAAATTCTATCTCATATAATATGAAGGAATATGAAAATATTAGGATTCAGTCTAATTCATTTAAAAATGTGAAAGACATTTCAACATTGATTAAAGAACTAACAGGTAAGGATAATATTTCTAAAAAAGCTAATATAGGGAACGATAAATTTTATGTATATTCATATACTTGTTTAGATCAAAAGGATTGGAACGACAATACAGAAGTACAAGAATTAAACAGATTATTTGAAAAATTCAGAACAGTACAGCCAGCGAATACTCAAATTATAAATGACGAATATGCTATTAATAACATTGAAGATAGAAATAGAGAGTCAATTTATAAAAATCAATATATTAGATACGGCTTTACAGCAACAAGCACAGTTTTATTTACTTCAAATATAAATACTACCAATTTTACAGTTGTGCCACAAAAATTTGAAAGTGAGTATTTATATACATATATACTAGTACTATATAAGAAAATGATGTTAAATAAGCTTAATTATCAATTTAAAAACAATTTTAAAGATGCAGAAATAGGATTTTTAGACTTTACAAAAAAATTATGGATACAGGATATAACTAACGAAGATTTTGGAAGGCGTTTAGAAAAAAATTGGGTAGATAATATGAATATAGAAAGTACATATAATAAGCTTAAAAATGAGTATGATATAGCATACAAAAAGCATAATGTAGAAGAACTAAATAAAAATAACAAAATAACAAGAATTATAGTAGGGGTAATATTGATAATTAATATTATTACAATTATATATGCAAGTTTAAAATAGATATTAGGAAGGAAACTGAAATGACAATTAAAACAGGAATTGATATAATTGAAGTGGAGAGAATAAAAAAAGCTATAGAAGATTTAGGCTATAGCTTTTTAACACGTATTTATACAGAAAAAGAGATAGATTATTGTATGGATTCAAAAAGCATGAAATATCAACACTTTGCAGCTAGATTTGCAGTAAAAGAAGCTGTATATAAAGCAATTTCAGAAAATATTACTAGCAAAGATGATTCTATATGGAAAAGTATAGAAGTTATAAATTTAGAAAGTGGAAGACCTGAAATAAATGTGGAAAAGTTAAATCAAAATATATGTAAAACTGCGGATAATAAGATTATAAGTATAGATATTAGTATATCACATATAAAAGAATATGCTGTTGCAAATGCAGTTGTAGTTTACGAAAAAATGTAAAGGAGATAGGAGAATGTTTTTTTTCGATTCACATGCTCACTATAATGATGAAAAATTTGATGACGATAGAGAAGAAATTCTAGATGAAATATATTGTAGTGGAGTAACCAAAATAGTAAATGCAGGTTATAGCTTAAATTCATCTAAATATGCTTTAGAAATAGCTAAAAAATATGATTGGATGTATACAATATCAGGAATTTCTCCAAATGATATACCAGAAAGTGAAGAAAAACTAAATTTAGAATTATTAGAATTAGATAAATTTATAAAAATAGAAATTAAAAGTAAAAAAATATTAGCAATAGGAGAAATAGGATTAGACTATTATTGGGAGAAAGATGAAGAAAAAAGAGAATTACAAAGAAAAGCATTTATTAAACAAATAGAGATAGCAAATAATTATAACTTGCCAATTGTTATACATACAAGAGAAGCGGTAATGGATACTCTAACAATATTAAAGGAGCATAATGTGTATCAAAAAGGGGTTTTTCATTGTTGTCCTCTAAACAGAGAATTGATAAAAGAAGCATTAAAAATGGACTATTATATTTCTCTAGCAGGACCAATTACTTTTAAAAATTCAAAAAATGCTGTTGAGATAATTAGTATGATACCTATGGATAAAATGCTGATAGAAACAGATAGCCCATATTTATCACCAGAGCCTAATAGGGGAAAACGTAATGACTCAAGAAATGTAAAATATATTGCAGAAAAAATAGCAAATACAAAGCAAATGGATTTAAGCCAGATTGCAAGAATAACTTATGAAAATGCTTGTAGAATTTTCAAAATTAAACCTTTGGAAAAAACATAGAGATTAGCTCTTGATTGATATATTGAAAATGTTTTTTTCAAAGGTTTAATTTTATTTTTTATATTAAATTTTATTTTAAGTTTCTAATTGCCTCAATTCTGTCATCTATTGAAGGGTGGGTGGAAAATAGGCTTGTTTTTTTCTTTTTACCATCTTTAGCATTTGCTTTAAATGGACTTACAATATACATATATGCAGTAGCATTATTAGCCTTTTTTAATTCATTAGGGTCTGAATCTAATTTCCTTAATGCAGAAATTAGTCCATCTGGATTTCTTGTAAGTTCTACAGCACTTGCATCTGCCAAATATTCTCTACGTCTAGATAGAGCAAGTTGCATTAATTGACCGAAAATTGGAGCGAGTATTAAGCAAATTAGACCAATAAGCATTAAAACTGGGTTTCCTTTAGAATCATTATCTCTATCACCAGCTCCCCAGAATAAAGCTCTACTAACAAAATCTGCTAATATTACAATAAATCCTACCATTACGCTAACTACTGCAGAAAGTCTTATATCATAATTCTTTATATGTGATAATTCATGGGCTATTACTCCTTCTAGTTCATAGTAATCCATTTTATCTAATAAACCTGTAGTTACGCAAATAACAGCGTTTTCAGGATTTCTTCCTGTTGCAAATGCATTTGGCTGTAGATCGTCTACGACATATAATCTTGGTCTATTTTCTAGACCAGAAGAAATCATTAGTCCATCTAAAATATTGTT
Source organism: uncultured Clostridia bacterium (assembly GCA_944390515.1). Classification (GTDB taxonomy): domain Bacteria; phylum Bacillota; class Clostridia; order TANB77; family CAG-508; genus CALXVA01. The sequence goes on along the minus strand of CALXQG010000002.1, from coordinate 10,212 downwards.
TAATTTTTGATATTCCTCTTCAGTAGCTGGATGTGCGCCATTAATAGATAACACAAGTTGATCACTAAAATAATATGATGCCCAAGATGTGGAAATTGCAAAAACCATTGCTATTACTATAGATATAGATCCTAAGTCAAATGCCATACATACATAATAAACAATAAGAGTTATTACTACTAAAAAAATTCCTATTATTAAACCAGTTTTTATTTTATTATTTCGTATATCTTCATACATAATTTAATCATCCTTTTTATTAAATATTAAAATTGCCACATTTGCAATGAAATTAACAAATCATTACTCTAATGTGGCATTGAATAAGTTTCCATATTATTTACTAAAGTCCACTTTGACATTTTTTCTTGCTTCTTGATTATCAACCTCAAATAATGATTCTGCTGAGAAATGGAACATTGATGCTATTAGATTTGAAGGGAAAACTTCTAATTTTGTGTTGTATCTAGTTACAGTATCGTTATAGAATTGTCTTGAATAAGAAATTTTATTTTCTGTATTTGTTAATTCTGTTTGTAATTCAGAGAAGTTTTGGTTTGCCTTTAAATCTGGATAATTTTCAGCAACTGCCATTATAGTCTTTAAAGTATTTGATAATTCATTATCAAGTTTAGCTTTTTCATCAATAGTTTTAGCATCTGTCCAAGAAGAACGTAAATCAGTAACTTTTGTAAGTACTTCTGCTTCATGTGCCATATATCCTTTTACTGTATCTACTAGATTTGGTATTAAATCAAATCTTCTTTGTAATTGGACATCTATTTGGCTCCATGCGTTTTTTACTCTAAGTCTCATTGTTACTAAACTGTTATAAATTGCGATAAATGCTATAACTATGACTGCTAGAACTATAAGAACAATCCACCACATTGATTAATTCCTCCTTTTTTAGTAATACAATAATATAATAACATATTTATTTATATTATACAATAATTGTGATAAAAATATGTATTAATTGTAATATTTTTGGTACAAGCAACATATAATATTTATATATAGGTAAAAATAAGAACATATGCGGATTTTAAAAGAGAGATTACATAAGAACAAAATGCGAAAACCAGTAGTGACAATGCTGATACCATTTTGACCAAAATTTGACAAAAGAGAATAGATATGGTATAATTAGTTTGTTGCTTTTAAAGGAGGGAACAAATTTCTTATGAAAAATAATGATAAAGCGTCCATATCGCTGAAAAAAATAGTTTGTATAAGTATTATATTTATTTTTATACTTACAGTTGGCGTAATGGCAGGCAATGTCAGTGTAAAAAATGTTAAAATAGTCCTATCAAGCGGATATGAAATGGATATTTTAACTACAAAAACAAGTATAAAAGATATTTTAGAAGAAAATCACATTGTATTATTAGAAGATGAAAAGGTTACACCAGATACAAGTGAAGAACTTTCAGATAATAATACTATAATAATCTCAAAAGAAACAGAAGATGTAGTAACAAGTGAAAAAGTTGAAAAATCATCAGATGTTTCAACGGAAGATGTATTAGATAATTATTCTAAAATAGTAGAAAAAATAGTTGTTGAACAAGAAACTATACCTTATGAAACTATTACAAAAGATGTAACATCAGGTAGTGGTAAAAAACAGGATAGAGTTATTCAACAAGGTAAAAATGGTTTAAGAGAAATTACCTATAAAGTAAAATATCAAAATGATAAACAAATAGAAAAAACTAAAATTTCCTCAAAAGTTGTAAAAGAACCAGTTGACAAAATTGTAGAAGTTAGAACACAACAAGTTACTACAAGAAGTGGTTCAAGAACAACATATAATGGTGGAAAATGGTCATATTCTTCAAGTGAATTAGATTTATTATGTGCAATTACTGCACAAGAATGTAGTTCAAGTTACACAGGTGCACTTGCAGTTATTACAACAGCATGTAATAGAACACAAAGTAGTAGTTGGAGAAGATATGGTTCAGATCCACTAAGTCAATATAAAGCTCCAAGTCAATTCTGTTATTCAATAGATAGTCATTGGAGAAAAAGATTAAATGGAAATTATCCATCATATGTAAAACAAGCTGTTCTAGATGCATTAAATGGCAAAAGAAATCATAGTTATTTATCATTTAGAGCTGCAGGATATGCTTCAGGAGAGCTTATTGGAGGAAATGTATACTTCAATTCATTATAATAAAGTCAATAAAAGAAGGAGATGGGAAACTATCTCCTTTTTCTAGAACAATTGGGGACAACCTTATTTTGTCCTATTTCAAGAGAGGAAGATAAATATGAAACTAGTATCATGGAATGTGAATGGTCTAAGAGCTGTTGTAACAAAAGGATTTGAAAAATTTTTTAGAGATATTAATGCAGATATTTTTTGTGTACAAGAAACAAAAATGCAGGAAGACCAAATAGATGATAAAATCAATTCTATTTTTAAAGGATATAATTGTTATTGGAATAGTGCTGAGAAAAAAGGATATTCAGGAACAGCAATTTTTACAAAAGTGCAACCATTAAATGTTACATATGGTATAGGTATAGAAGAACATGACAAAGAAGGTAGAGTAATTACTTTAGAATTTGAAAAGTTTTATTTAGTAGATTGTTATACACCAAATTCTAAACGTGAGCTAGAAAGGCTTGATTATAGAATGATATGGGAAGATGAATTTAGAAAATATTTACTTACCCTAAACTCTAAAAAACCAGTTGTTATGTGTGGAGACTTAAATGTAGCACATAATGAAATAGATTTAAAAAATCCAAAGACTAATAGAAGAAATGCAGGATTCACAGATGAAGAGAGAGGAAAAATGACAGAATTATTAAATTCTGGTTTTACTGATACTTTTAGATATTTATATCCTGACAAAACCGATATGTATTCGTGGTGGTCATACATGTTTAAGGCAAGAGAAAAAAATGTAGGTTGGAGAATAGATTATTTTATTGTTTCTAAAGCAATAGAAGATAAAATTAAAGAAAGCTATATTTTTTCTGAAGTTATGGGAAGTGACCATTGCCCAGTTGGACTAGATTTAGAAATTTAGAAAAATAATATTATAAGGATAGAGTATATATATTTAGAATTCTTTTAAATTCGAATTAAGTTGAGAGTTTTTTGAAATATCTAAATATATATACTTTTATGCTATTTATAATATAATTGATAGTATAAAGTAATAAGTTAATAAATAATTAATAATTTTAATCTTTTTTCTTAATAAAACTATGCTATACTAAACATGTAAAAGATAAAAAGATGTTAAATTGTGTTATAATATTTGTAATTAATTTAGAGGGGATTGAAAAAATGTATAATATTTTAGTATGTGATGATGATAAAGAAATTGTAAAAGCAATAGAAATTTATTTGAGTAAAGAAGGTTATAACATTTTAAAGGCGTATGACGGAATGGAAGCATTAGAAATATTGAAGAATAATGATGATATACAATTAATTATTTTAGATATTATGATGCCAAAATTAGATGGAATAGAGACAGCAAATATTATAAGAAAAGATAAATCTATACCAATTATAATGCTTTCTGCTAAATCTGAAGATTATGATAAAATATCTGGTTTAAATAATGGAGCAGATGATTATGTAACAAAACCATTTAATCCATTAGAACTTATTGCCAGGGTTAATTCACAAATTAGAAGATATACTTCATTAGGTGCAATGGTAAAAAAGGAAGAGGATAACAATATATATAAATCAGGTGATTTAATTATAAATGATTCTACAAAAACTGTAGAAGTTGATGGAAAGGAGGTAAAACTTACTCCTACTGAATACAACATACTTAAATTTTTAACAAAAAATAAGGGAATAGTTTATTCAATAGAACAAATTTATGAAAATGTATGGGAAGAAGAAAGCTATGGTGCAGAAAATATAATTGCTGTACATATTAGACACATAAGAGAAAAAATAGAAATAAACCCAAGAGAACCTAAATATCTAAAAGTAATCTGGGGAATTGGTTATAAAATAGAAAAATTAGACTAAATTCAGTTTATAATAAATTAATATAAATAGAAAATATACTTGAGGAAAGGAGCAAGACATGAAAAAGAAATTTTGTGTACCAAGGATATTGAAAAATATAGCATATGTATTATTTCCTGTATTGGTAATAATACTGCTTCTACTTGTAATTTGTTTAACATATCCACTAGAAAAAAGTGCAATAAAGCAAGGATTAAATTATTTTGAAACAAATACATTTGCAGAAGATTATGCAAATGAAATATTAAGCGGATTGTATGCTGCAGATAATTTGAAGGAAGATTCATTTCATAGTGCATATGGATATTATATAAATAATGTAGAATCAATAGAAGAAAATGGAGAGATAAAAGAAATTACTTATTGTTCCGCATATAGCGAAAGTAATGTTATATGGCTTATTATTGATAATAAAACAAAAATGGCATATACAAATTTAGAATATTCATTAGAAACTAGTAATCTTAATGGGATTAAAAATGAAATAGCGCAGAACCAAAAATATTGGAATTATGAGAATAATAAAATAAGCACAAATATTAAAAAGTTAAATAATGAGAATATTTCATATATAAATAGTAGTTTCTATCAAAACCAACTTGAAAAATCAGATGAAAATAGCGAATCTAATAACAAAAAAAATGAATATACAATTTATACATCTGTTTTAGATGATTTAGAATATATAGATAATATATATATAAATAATATTTTATATAATACAATATCTACTATAAACCAAAAGGCATTATTTTTAATACCAGTGTTAATTATTATAATCATTGGACTGGTCCCACTAATAATAAATGGAGTAGGTAAAACAGCAAAAAGTGAAGAAACATCACTTAATTGGTATGACAAAATTTTAATAGAAGTAGCGGCATTGATGGCTTTTTTAATTGGGACAATTGGTTTTTGCTTTTTATTTACTATAACAGGAACATCTACAATGGCTGAATTTATATTAGCAATTTCAATTATTTCTGTAGGATCATTAATCACATATCTAGCATGCATAATGTTTTTTGAAACAATAGTAAAAAGGATAAAAACACATACTTTTGTAAAAACAACATTTGCATATTGGGTATATTCAAAAACTAAAAAATTTTTGGATGAAATAAAGATTAATTATAAATTTATGCTATATTTTGTAATATTTATTTTAGCTAATATAATTTGCTTTGGGATAATGTGGTCAGATGGTTTTATTGGAATTATATTATCGATAGTTTTATATACATTAACCTATAGATTATTAAATAAAAGAATAAAATCATATCTAAAAATTAAAGGTGCAATTCATAATTTATATAATGGAAATACAGAGATAGAAATTGACAGAATGGAAGTATGCAGAGAGATGCAAGATACTGCAAACGAAATAAACAATATTGCTGGAGGATTATCAAATGCACTTGAGGAAAAACTAAAAAGTGAAAGACTAAAAACAGAACTTATAACAAATGTATCGCATGATATTAAAACACCACTTACTTCTATTATAAATTATGTAGATTTACTAAAAAAAGAAAACATTGAAGGTGAAAAGGCAAAAGAATATTTACAAATATTAGATAGTAAGTCGCAAAGACTAAAAAAGCTTACGGAAGACTTAGTAGAAGCTTCAAAAGCATCATCTGGAGCAATAAAGTTAAATATGGAAAAGCTAAATGTAAATGAACTAATAAAGCAAGTTTCTGGAGAATTCGAAGATAAATTCAAACTACACAATTTACAGGAGATAATAACCTTTCCAGAAGAAGAAGTATATATAAACGCAGACAGTAGATATATGTATAGAGTCTTAGAAAATATGTACTCAAATATTTCAAAATATGCGATGGAACAAACTAGAGTATATATAGATATAGTTATAAAAGAGAGCAAAATATCAATACAAATAAAAAATGTATCAAAGCAAAAACTAAATATAACTACAGAAGAATTGATGCAAAGATTTGTAAGAGGAGAAGCATCTAGAAATACAGAGGGAAGCGGATTAGGACTTTCAATAGCACGAAGCTTAACAGAACTACAGCAAGGAAGTTTTAATATATATTTAGATGGAGATTTATTTAAAGTAATAATTGAATTTCAAAAAGCAAACTAGAGTTGTTTTGTAAGATTAAGAAAAAACAATGTCTAGAGCAATATAGTTAAAGGGCATAAAGTATTCTTATACAACTTTATGCCCTTTAAAGAATATAGATAATTAGTATGCATAATTGATAAATTTAATAACATATCATAATAAATATCTATGTTATAGCAAAGATATTTTATCATTTTAGTAGATTAGATAAAATTCAGGTATGCCAGTAGAATATGGAGCTATATCGTATTGTTGGAAATAGATAACAGCATAATTGGGTGTGAGATAGAACTGATTTACATCTAATGTTTGTAATACTAAAGAACAATAATCATTAAAGAAAAACTCTTTTCCTTTTTCTTCAATTTGTCTATTTATTTCTCTTAAAATAAATAATATATAGTTAGGATTATTATATAAATTACTTAAAGAAAACTGTTTATTAAACTTTAAATTCCAATTTTGAGAAGTTCGAACAGTAGAACCATGAGCTCCTCCACTATAAACATATTCATCAGCATATAAACTAATAATAGGCTCTTGATTATAAGTAATGTTATACTTGTAAACTAGTTCATATGTCATAATAGGGTATCCATTAGAAAAGTTATAATCATATAAATCCATAGCATCTTTAAACAAGACATTTTTAGCATAGTTTTCTAATTCTAATGCTTTACATAGATTTATGGAATTAAATTTATCCGTATTATAGCAATTTGAAAATATTTGTGGATATTCAATATTGTATTTTAATATAATACTACCACGATAAGTTAATTCATTTTTTATTGAACAATTTTTTATAATAAACATAAAAATCACCTAAGAATTAATATTAATATAATTTATGAGAAAACAAATAAAAATGTCATAAATCTATTGACAAAAATCATGTTTGCTGGTAATATATACCATATTAATTCTAATAGATTTTATTCAAAATCTAAATTTCCCCAAAAGAGGTAAAAAATATGTTATCAATAGTAAAAAGTATGTCCTTGCACGGTTTAGAAGGATATCTTGTTGATGTTCAAGTGGATGTTTCCGCTCGGAATGCCAAATTGGGAAGTAGTTGGACTTCCAGATATAAGTGTAAGAGAGGCAAAGGATAGGGTAAGAACAGCTATAAAAAACTCAGGATTTGAATTTCAAAGTAGGAAAATAGTTGTAAATTTAGCCCCTGCAGATACTAAAAAAGAAGGTTCATTATTTGATTTACCGATCGCAATAGGTATTTTAATTGATTTTGGTGAGGTTACTTGGCAAAATTTAGATACTACCATTTTTATAGGAGAATTATCTTTAGACGGCAAAATAAACAAAGTAAATGGAGTCTTACCAATGTGTGTGGAAGCTAAAAGACTTGGAATAAAAAAGATAGTTTTACCAATAGAAAATTCCAAAGAAGCGGCTATTATAGAGGGATTAGAAGTAATAGGTGTTACAAATCTAAAACAAGTGGTATCATATTTAAATAATGAATATGATATCAAATCCACAAAGGCCAATATAGATGAGCTGTTTCATAAAAATAAAGAATATTCATGTGATTTTTCAGATGTAAAGGGACAGGAGAATATAAAGAGAGCATTAGAAGTTGCAGCAGCTCGGCGGACATAATGTACTTATGATTCGGGACTCCAGGGTCACGGCAAAACAATGTTAGCAAGGAGAATACCATCTATATTACCAGATTTGACTTTTGAAGAGGCATTAGAAATCACAAAAATTCATAGTGTAGCAGGACTTCTTCAAAAAAATATTCCAATTTTGACTACTAGGCCATTTAGATCACCACATCATACAGTATCTATTAATTCTTTGGTGGGAGGAGGAAAAATTCCAAAACCAGGAGAAATTAGTCTAGCACATTTTGGAGTTTTGTTCCTAGACGAGTTACCAGAATTTAATAAAAGCACTTTGGAAGTTTTGAGAGGTCCATTAGAAGATGGAAGTGTAACAATAAGTAGATTAAGTGCGAGCCTTACATATCCTTGTGATTTTATGTTTGTTGCATCAATGAATCCATGCCCATGTGGATTTTATGGATCAAAAGAAAAAGAATGTACATGTTCTAGTCAGGCAGTTTCAAGATATATGGGAAAAATAAGTGGCCCGCTTTTAGATAGAATAGATATACAAATAGAAGTAACTCCTGTAAAATATCAAAAATTAGAAATGGAAACTAATGCTGAAAAATCAAGAGATATAAGAGATAGAGTAAATAAAGCAAGAAAAATTCAAGTAGAGAGATATAAAAATAGCGGTATTTATTCAAATTCTCAATTGACTCCTAAACTTACCAATATGTATTGCAAGTTAGATGAAGCGTCTAGAAAAATTATGCAAGGAGCTTTTGAAAAATTAGGTTTAAGTGCACGTGCTTATGAAAGAATAATAAAAGTTGCAAGAACTATTGCAGATTTAGATGGAAAATATAGTATAGAAGCAAAACATATAGCAGAAGCAATACAATATAGAAGTCTAGATAGAAAATATTGGAAGAATTAAATAAGAAGTTATTAAAGTAAAATTTGTTACAAATTTCAAAGCAATAAAAAATCTAAAATGTTTAATAAATAAAGATTGTTTAATAAATTTTGTTAGAACTAGAAAGTTTAAAAGGAGGACTAAAATAGAAACTATAGAAATAGACATTCAGGATGAAAAATATCCCAAAAGATTAACAAAAATAAAGAATTTTCCTAGAAAGTTGTACGGAATAGGAAATATAGAATTATTAAACAGTATATATACTGTGGGCATTGTGGGTTCAAGAAAATGTACAGATTATGGAAGAAAAGTTGCATATGAATTTGCTAAAGAAATGTCTGGAAAACATATATGTATAATTAGTGGAATGGCAATCGGAATAGATACACTAGCACATATTGGAGCAATTGAGAAAGTTGGAAAGACAATTGCGGTAATAGGAGGAGGATTTAATCACATTTATCCAAAAGAAAATGAGTGGCTTTTCCACAAAATAATAAAAAATGGTGGATGCGTAATTTCAGAATATGTACCAGATGAAGAGTTTGACATCAAGGGTTTTCCAAAGAGAAATAGAATTATAAGTGGGTTATCCGATGGCATTTTGGTTGTTGAGGCACAGTATAGAAGCGGAAGCAGTATAACTGCAAAATATGCAAGAGAACAAGGAAAAAAGGTGTATGTAATTCCTAGTAATATCTACAGTAGCTCAGGATTAGGAACTAATATAATGATTCAAAATGGTTGTAGGATGGTAATAAAGCCATTGGAAATAATAGATGATGTATTAGGTTATAATAAACAAGAAAATGATAAAATAGAAAAGAATGAGGAAAAAAGAAGAAATATGAGGGTAAGCCAAGGAGATGATAATACTGCTAATCGTATAAAAAAATTAGATAATAATGAAAGTAATAATAAAAATGATTTGATAAGTAAAATATTACCAAATAAAGAGTATATACAAATTTATAAAATCCTGTCAGATGAACCTATTCATATTAATGAAATTGCAAAAAGACTAAATACGAGCATTGAAAATATTATGCCAATAATTACAATGATGGAGATTGAAGATTATGTGTTTCAACCTCAAATAAATTATTTTTCAAGGAAGGAATAGAAATGTATTTAAGACATGAAATTGGTAAAATAGGAGAAGACATTTCAGCAAATTATTTGGAAAACTTGGGTTATAACATTATAGAAAGAAACTTTGTAGCAACCCAGGGAGAAATTGATATAATAGCAAAAGATGGAAATGAAATAGTATTTATAGAAGTAAAAACTAGGACAAGTGTGCAGTATGGGCAACCTATAGAAGCAGTAAACGAGTTAAAACAAAAACATTTAATAAGTACAGCAAAATATTATTTATATTGCAAGCATTTAGAAAATGAATTTGTTCGTTTTGATGTAATTGAGGTATTTTTTTATAAAGAAAAGTACAAAATAAATCACATTAAACAGATAATTGAATAGATAGAATCTCATAACCCGTTGTTGTGGAAAAAATAAGAAATAAAATAAATGAATAAAACTCTAGAGCTACAAGTAATTGCTAGCTCTTAATTTTGTGCCAAAATAAGTAGTATAAATG
>CALXQG010000001.1 GCA_944390515.1 uncultured Clostridia bacterium | reverse complement strand
AAAAGAAAAATGAATAGATATATAGATTATCCAGAAGAATTTGAAGAATTACTTACAACAGTAATTCCTCAAATATACAAAATTTAGTTGGTAAAATATGTAAGAGAATTATTTTACCCTAATATTTTTTTGGAGTCAAATACTACCACACAGTCTCCTACTCCCTTTTAAACACTAAATCACTAAAATCTGTTTTCTCTTCACTACATGTACCATCTTTAGTTATATCACCACATGGCATTTGCATTGTCATATTTGCTCTATAACTACAATTATCTACGGTTATCACAATGTCAAAATTAACATCAAATTTTATCTCTTCATTCGAAACTTTTATTTTGTTTAATAATGTTCCATCATGTGTTATTTCTTTATCACTATCTGAACTGTATGTTCCAAGTCCGCTATTGCTAAAGCTAACTAAAATATTTCCACCATTTCTTCCTATTTCAAGCGTTTCTGGATTACTCTCTTCTGCCCCCTTATATTCAATCTTATTCTCACTTATTAAATATTCTTCCTTATAACTAAATAATCTTCCTTCAACACTATTAGGCATATATGTTTTTATTTCTCCTTTTGTAGGTGTTTTAGATATATTTATGTTTTCAAGTTTTACTGATTTAATGCTTTTTTCTTCTCCCCAATAGTTTTCATTTTTATCAATATATATATATACATCATTATTTTGATAAACATTAAAATTCCACTTTTTATCTCCTTTGGTTTCATTTCCTTCTGCAGTACTTACTGTAATTATTTTTGATAAAATAAATGGCATATTTTTATCTCCTTCTACTTGATAACGTATCATTACTGTGGCTACTAAAATTATGATAATAGCAAATATTACAATAGCTACTGACAATTTTATTATCTGTTTCTTTTTTTCTTTATCCATTATTTTTCCTCCCTCTAAGTTTCAGTTTCTTTGCTTGTCCTTCTAATTATATTCATTCTACTATGTTATATTCCAATTATTTATATGTGCATTTTGGCGGAGACGGTGAGATTCGAACTCACGTGCCAGTTTTCACTGACCAACTGATTTCGAGTCAGCCTCGTTATGACCACTTCGATACGTCTCCATTTTTTCTTTTTTATATTGTCTAAGCATTACAAAAAAATCTTTTAATATTTTTTCGCACTCCTCTTTTAATATACCTTTTTCTACCTCTACTATGTGATTAAATTTATAGTCTTGTAATAAATTAAGAACAGAACCACATGCTCCCGTTTTTTCATCCATTGTCCCAATATTTACTTTTTTTAGTCTAGACTGTATAATAGCACCTGCACACATAGGGCATGGTTCAAGTGTAACATACATCTCACAGTCATTTAGCCTCCATGTACCTAACTTTTTGCTAGCTCTTTGTATTGCTAATATTTCAGCATGCTTTGTTGTATCCTTTTTTTCTTCTTTTATATTATGGGCTTTGGCTATTACTATTCCATCTTTTACGATTACAGCTCCAACAGGTATCTCCAATTTTTTATAGGCTTTCTTTGCTTCTTTCAAAGCTTCTTTCATATATTCTTCATGCATTTTATTTTGCCCCCATACAAACGGTATAACGTTTAATTATTATTACATACTTTTTTATATTTTGCAAGTTTTATATTTTGCAACGAAAAATATTTTGCAAAAAATTAAATAAACTATTTTGAAGTAGATTATAAAAATTTATATAATTTTATGTTTGATGATAATTTTAAAATAATAAAATTAAAAAACTATTACAATATCATTTGAATTTTGTAATAGTTTTATATGGTGTACCAGAAAGGACTTGAACCTTCTACCTTCGCCTTAGGAGGGCGACGCTCTATCCAGGTGAGCTACTGGTACGTAATTTACTTTTATATTTTACAATAACTAAATAAAATAATCAAGTATGAAATAAAATATACAGAAAAATATTAGTTTTTGCAAATTAGTTTTATTTAGGGTATACTATAATTATCTTGAGCAGAAATTGTTCTATATAAAAATATCAGTGTTTTTTTGTTTAATTTAAGGAGATGATTAATTAAATGTTAAAATCAATTAAAAATTTATTAATACCACTTATAATAATTGTTTTAGGAGTTATTTATTTTATATCTAATATGAATATTAGCAATACGATATATTGGTATTCAATAAAATTCCCTTGCGCTTTATTAGTTATACTAATTGTAATTAAACTGATTAATAAAATTGATGAATTACACAAATATAATAATTGTGATTACTATAAAGATGTAGATAACATAGTCAGTCCTGAAATTGCTGAATTTATTGTTGATAATAAGATTGATACTAAGAATATTCTAATGACCTTGCTTTTAAATTTAAAACTTTATAAGAATATAGATTTCATTAATAATAATAAAATAATATTATTAAATAAAGAAAATCTTTCTGATTATGAACAGGATTTAATAGATACTATTTTTAAAGATTCAAATGAAGTTGATTTAGATGACTTAAATTCATATTTTATAAATTCAAACGAAAAAACTAAAAAATTCTTTAAAAATCTAAACAATATAAAAACTAAAGTTAAAGATACAACTTATTCAATGAATATTTATAATTTAAGAGCAAAACAATTTTTAATTTTAATACAACTTGTATTGTTATTCATATGTACTTACATATCGATTAGTATTATATGGTATCCTTCTCATGACAGTTACACACCATTTTGGTATATTTATTTTATTGAATTTATATTTTTTAAATACTGTCGAGAAGACAACATTCCTGTTACTTCATTATTTTTAAATAAATCTAAATATAAATCTAAATATAATTTTAAGAAAATAAGAAAAATAGCTATTCGAATAATATTTTCAATTTTTATCGTAGTTTCTATAATTAATAATGGTCTAGAATGTTTGGATTTAATATTATATTTAATAGATTTTATGATTATTTTCTCCTTGTGCAACAAAGATATTTTAACTGAATATGGGAAATACGAACAGAATAAAGTTTTAGGCTTAAAGAAATATATTGAAGACTTTAGTTTACTAGATGAAAAAGATTCTTTAGATATAACTCTATATGAAAAATATTTAGTTTATGCAACAGCTTTTGGAATTCCTGATAAAATCATAAATAAAACAAATGAAAATAATATGAAATTAAATATATTTTTACAGTTACTAAATAATTGTTTAAAAACAAACTAATGTGAAAAAATCACATTAGTTTGTTTTTTGATTTTTTATTTCTTTATATTTAAATTTACTTTCTTATATAAGAATACACTGGTAAACCGATAGTATTCATAATATTTTAGATGTAAGTTATTATTAGGATAAGTATAAATTATACAGATGGAGATCACAGGAAAATTTATATAATACTTATCACTTTATTTTCTTATCAAATCCCTCATCTTTTTATTATTGTATTTTTAATTTTTTAATTTTTATAAAATAAATATTATTTTATAATTTTATTTTTAACTATTCTATTTTTATATATGTTTTTTATCAAAAATATTTTTTATTTTTATTATCATTTTATTTTTTACTTTTTAAATTTATTTATTATTTTTCATTGTAAAAAGTTTATTTAAAAATATATTTTTTTATTTAATGATTTATTTTTATAATATTCATATTTATTTTATATTTATTTTTGATTAATTATATTTTTTTGATAAATAATAATGTTTTTAATATCTAACTTTTATATTACTTCCACATTATAATATATAAATTTTAATTTTTTAATATTAGTTGTCTTTCATTAGTTTTATTATTTATGTATACCGATTTGTTTCTAATTTTTATATTTCATTGCTTATATAACTCTTTTATAATTTACTACTGCTTTTATTTGTCTTTTTGATACTTTTGTAATTACTTTTTGACAAATCTATAATTTTTCTCCTTGTACAATATTTTTCTTTCTTTATAGAAATTTCACACTTCATATATTACTGTCATATTTTATTACCATTGATAAGTAAGATTGTTTTTCTTATTACAACTCCTATCTTTCAATATTCCGTTCAGTTTTTTTCAATTATTCTAAATTATATATATTTGTTTTAATATAATTTTGCATTATATAAAATAATTTATAGTTTTTACTTTTTGTTCTGCTCTATTTTTTGATTAACTATTTATTATATGTTTTCTTCTTTTTGACAAATTATTTTTTTACCTTGTTTTCTATAAAAGGTAATTACATTTTAAAATTCCTTGTCTTTATGTTAATTGTTTTTTGTTTTTCTTTTTACATTTGTTTAAGATTTTATGTTAATTTTTATTTTTATTTTTATACTTGGTTATTGGTAATTAATTTATTTATGATTTTTAATAAAAAATTTTTTATTTTTATTTTTTTATTTATTATTGTTTTTTATTTATTAATTATTATTTAAAATAATAATTAATATTTTAGATTAAATTATTTTCGGCAATTTATTTATTTGTTTTTTTATTTATTTTAATAATAATAATTTTTTTCTTAATTATTTAGTACTATAATAATAATTCAAAAATTATTTAAAATAATTATTATAATATTTCTTAATATTTTATTTTCCTTGACATAGATGTTATAATTAATTTATTAAAATTTATTTTTGTTAAAATAAATTTTAATTTTTTCAACTAGATTTGTACTTAGGAAGGGACGGAATTAATTATGCAAAAAATATTAGGTTATTTAAGAAAAGCAATAGAACATTATAATATGATAGAAGATGGTGATAAAATAGCTGTTGGATTATCTGGTGGAAAAGATTCAATAACACTACTTATGGGACTAAAAGCATTACAAAGATTTTATCCTAAAAAATTTGAAATAGTTGCAGTAGGCATTAATCCTGGATTTGAGTTTTTTGATACTAATTTTTTAAAAGAGCTTTGTGAAAAAATAAATGTTGACTTTGTAGAAGCAGAAAGCCACATAAAAGAAATTGTATTTGATATTAGAAAAGAAAAAAATCCTTGTTCGCTTTGTGCAAATTTGAGAAGAGGAATTTTAAACTCCACTGCTACCCAAAATAATTGTAATAAAATTGCTTTAGGTCATAATGAAGATGATGTTTTAGAGACTTTTTTCCTAAATATGCTATATGCAGGTAATTTATCAACATTTGCTCCTGTAAGCTATATGGATAGGTCAAAAATAACTTTAATCAGACCTTTAATATATGCTCCTGAAAAAGAAATTAAGAAATTCATAAAAAGAGAAAATATAAAAGTTATGCCAAAGAACTGTCCAATGGATGGCATTTCTAAAAGAGAATACATGAAAGATTTACTTTATAAATTAACCATTGAAATTCCAAATGTTAGGGCTAACTTAATTGGAGCTATAAAGCGAGCTAAAATAAATGGATGGAAAGAAGAAAAATAGAAAATAACAAAAGCTAAACAGCTTTTGTTATTTTCTATTTCATATTTTACAAGAATTTTTTATTTAACATATCTTTAGCAATTTTTTTATTTTTAATTAGTCCATAAATAAAGAATTTATTGTTCTTTATTTTTTAGCATCTTCTGCCATCTCTTTTACAGCTTTTTCTAGTTTATCTAATTCTTTTTCTGCATCTTCCATGCTCTTTTCACAAACACCAATATAAAACTTGATTTTTGGCTCTGTTCCTGATGGACGTACACATATCCAAGCATTCCTTTCTAAATCAAAATATAGTACATTTGATTTTGGAAGTCCTGTAGCAGTTGCCTTTCCATCTTTATCTACTACTTCTTGTTTCTTGTAATCTCCAAATGACATAACTTCAAGGCCTGAGATTTCTTTTTTAGGATTATTTCTCATATTTCCCATCATTTTCTTAATCTCTTCTGCACCTTCAATGCCTTTTAAAGTTATTGACATTTGTCTTTCCTTGTAATAACCATATTTCTCATACATTTTGTTCATTTCGTCCCATAAAGTCATGCCCTGTGATTTATAATATGCTACTGCCTCACATATAGTCATAACTGCAACAATTCCATCCTTATCTCTAGCATGTGTTCCAATTATACAGCCATAACTTTCCTCATATGAATATAAGCAATTATATGAATTATCTTTTTCAAACCCTCTAATAATTTTAGCAATATTTTTAAATCCTGTTAATGTTGAAAATAATTTTACTCCATATTCTTTAGCAATTGCATCAGTCATATTTGATGATACTATTGTTTTAATTATTGCACCATTTTCTGGTAATGTTCCATGTGCTTTTTTCTGCGATAATATGTATTCTGCAATTAAATTTCCTGTCATATTACCATTAAATTGAATATACTCATTTGTAACTGTGTCCTTAACATATATTCCAAGTCTATCAGCATCTGGATCATTAGCTAATATTATATCTGCATCTACTTTTTTGGCTAATTCTAACGCTAAAACAAATGCTTTTGGATCTTCTGGATTTGGATAACTTACTGTTGGAAAATGTCCATCTGGTTTTTCTTGTTCCTTTACAATATATACATTCTCAAAGCCTAGCTCTTTTAAAATTCTTTGAACGAGCATATTTCCTGTTCCATGAAGTGGAGTATATACTATTTTAATATCCTTTTGCATCTTAGTAATCGCTTCTTGATTAACAACTAATTTTTTTAATTCTGATATGTATTTATCATCTATCTCTGTACCTATTGTATTATATAAACCTTTTTCTATTGCTTCATCCTTTTTCATTGTTTTTATTGTAGAAAAATCTGTAACATGATTAACTTCTTCAATAATTTCCTTATCTATAGGTTCAACAATTTGAGCTCCATCATCCCAATACACTTTATATCCATTATACTCTGGAGGATTGTGACTTGCAGTAATTACAATTCCTGCTGTGCATCCAAGTTCTCTTACTGCAAAAGAAAGTTCTGGCGTTGGTCTTAAGTCCTCAAATCTATATGTTTTTATTCCATTTGCATTTAAGCAAAGTGCCGTTTCCTCGCTAAATTCTTTAGACATGATTCTGCAGTCATATGCAATTGCTACACCCTTGTCTTGCATGCCTTGCTTTACAATATAATTTGCTAATCCTTGCGTTGCCTTTGTTACTGTATATTTATTCATTCTATTAGTTCCTATGCCAATTATTCCTCTTAAACCTGCTGTTCCAAACTCTAAATCTTTATAAAATCTGTCTTCTTTTTCTTCTTCATTTCCTTTAATTTCTATTAATTCTCTCTTGCTGTTTTCATCAATTATAGGATTATTAAGCCATTCATTATACTTTACTTCATATTCCTTCATAATTACTCACTTTCCTCTCTTAAATATGATATTGAAAGTATATCATAAATTAATAAAAAAAACTATAATTTAAAAAATAAATTATAGTTTTTATGGTAGTTTTTAAATTTCTAAACTTTTTATAAATGCAATTAAATCATCTCTTAATTCTGGTCTTCTTAATGTTTCATCTATTGAAGCTTTCACAAATCCTAATTTATCTCCAGAATCAAATCTTTTTGCTTCATAATCATATGCATATACGCCTTCTTTTGTGTTTACCATACTGTTATATGCATCTGTCACTTGAATTTCTCCACCTTTTCCTGGCTTTGTTGTTGCCAAGAAATCAAATAAATCTGGCATAAGCACATGTCTATCAGAAATTGCTAAGTTTGATTTTGTTTCTTCTATTTTTGGTTTTTCTTGCATCTTTTCTACTTTATATAGTCTATCATTTATTGCTTCTCCTGAAACATTACCATATTTAGGGACATCTTTCCACTCTACTTTTTCTACACCTATTACAGAAGCGCCTAATTTTTCATGCTGTTCTATTATTTCTTTCAAGCATGGTTTTTCTCCTTGCATGATAACATCTCCATACATTATTGCAAATGGCTCATTTCCCACAAAGTCTTTAGCCATATATATTGCATGACCAAGTCCTTTTGCACCGCCCTCTTCTTCTATAAAGTGAATTTTTGCTTTTCCTGATAAATTAGTTACTTGTGGAATAAATTGTTCTTTTCCTCTTTCCTTTAAAAAATCTTGTAATTCTCTATCCTCTGAAAAATAATCTTCTACTACTTCTTTTTTTCTTCCAACAACTAATAATATTTCTTCTATTCCAGACGCTACTGCTTCATCTACCAAATATTGTATTATTGGTTTATCTAAAATTGTTAGCATACATTTAGGTAAACTTTTGCAAGCAGGTAAAAATCTAGTAGCAAATCCGGCAACTGGTATAACTGCTTTTCTTACACCCATTTTTTATCTTTCCCTTCTTTGATTTAGTCACTATAAATATTTTTATTCAATTAAATAAAAATAATATAGAATATAAGTATTCTATATTATTTCATATAAAAAATCAAGTATTAAGTAAAAACTTTTAAGCATATCCTTCAAATACCTCACAAATCTCCTTTTCTCCTGATGTATTTAAAATTTTATTATGTTTATCCAAAATTTCACGCATATTTATATTAAATTCCCCTACTTCATAACAATCTATTATTTTAATATTTATTTTTTTGTATTTTTCTTTATTTTCTTTCAAAAATTTATCAATATTTTTATTTGTTAAATCAATATAGCTTTTGTTTCCATTTATAAAAATTACATTTAAAACTTCATCTTTTTCTAATTTTTTCATTTTATTTTCTATTTCTTTATATTTAATTCCATTAGTTTTCTTCCAATTTAGATTAAATATTTTTTCTTCATTTTTTAAATTTAATTTTTTTGTTAGTATTTTTATATTTTCTTCTATGTCATTTTCTAATATTGTTATAATATTGGCTTTTTCATTTATTTCTTTATTTATATATGGAAGTAACATTGTAACTAAGTGCCAATCACTTACATAAAAACTACACAATCTTTCTACATTATTATCTAATAAATTCATAATAACTCCCATTCCCTTCCAGGCATAAAATAGTTTTTTTCTAAACCAAAAGCCTCATTTGTTTTTCTGTGGTAAATTTTACCATTTGTATTTCCGTAAGT
The DNA here is from genome assembly GCA_944390515.1 of uncultured Clostridia bacterium. Taxonomy (GTDB): domain Bacteria; phylum Bacillota; class Clostridia; order TANB77; family CAG-508; genus CALXVA01. Next base: position 45,178 of record CALXQG010000001.1, on the reverse strand, counting down.
CAAGCTAAATCGTCCCCTTTATTTCGACAATGAAATTTTTTTAATTTTTAAAAATTTTTGGAAAAAAAGTATAAAATTTAAAATTTGGTAAATAATTTTAGTACAAGGAAAAAATACATAATTTACGAAAGGGTGAATTTTATGCGAAATTTATTTAATTTTTTTAAACGTTTTTTTATAGTATTAATTTTATTTACTTTTTTTGTATTTATATCAGCTTTATCATATACAAATGCAGTGTCAACAGACATTTCCAATAGTGTTTTTAGATTACATGTAATTGCTAATAGCGATACAGAAGAAGATCAAAATCTAAAATACAAAGTAAGAGATGCAGTTTTGGAATATATGAATAGTATTTCTAAAGAGTGTAATTCTAAAAAGGAAGTCATATCTTTAGCATATAAATATCAATATGAGTTTAAATCTATTGCTGAAAATGTAATTAAAGAAAATGGATATGACTATTCTATAGAAATAAAAATAGGAAATTTTGAATTTCCTACTAAATATTATGGCGACATTTCATTGCCAGCTGGATATTATGATGCTTTAAGAATAGAGATTGGAGAAGCAAAAGGACAAAATTGGTGGTGTGTAATGTTTCCTCCCCTATGCTTTGTAGATGTAACATCTGGTATAGTTCCTGACGAATCTAAAAAAATCATGCAAGATAACTTAAATACAGAAGAATATAAGTTAATTAGTGATAATGAAAGCAATGATATTAAATTTAAATTTAGTCTTGTTGAATTTTTTAAAAACATAAATCTTGCAAAAAAAACAGAATAGCAGTTTTATTACTATTGTAATTTACAAAAAAATATGTTATAAATTATAGGTAGAGTTTTTATAAACTCTATTTTTATTGAAAAATGTAAATCATATTATACTTTAACATATATTTATAAATAAATGGAGGGACATAAGTTGGAAAAATTGGTAATAACAGGAGGAACAAAATTAAAAGGAGAAGTAACAATTGGAGGAGCAAAAAATGCAGCTGTAGCAATACTTCCCGCAACTTTATTATTAAATGGAATCTACACTATAAATAATTTACCTAATATAAGTGATGTTAAAATAACCTGCGATATTTTAACTGATTTAGGAGCTAAAATCACTTGGAATGGTGACCATGAAATTACTATTGATACAAGAGAAGTTGATGGCAAGGCCGCTCCTTTAGACAAAACTAGTAAATTTAGAGCATCATATTATTTAATAGGTGCAATGCTTGGAAGAAGAGGACAAATTGAAGTTGGGCTTCCTGGAGGATGCAATTTGGGAGCAAGGCCAATCGATCAACACATTAAAGGCTTTGAACTTTTAGGAGCAAAAGTTGAAGTTGGACAAGGAAAAATTTCTGCAAAAGCAAAAAAACTAGTTGGAACTTCCATATACATGGACGTCGTTTCTGTTGGTGCAACTATAAATGTTATGCTAGCTAGTGTTTTAGCAGAAGGAACAACTACTATTGACAATGCTGCAAAAGAGCCACATATTGTTGATGTTGCTAACTTTTTAAATACAATGGGAGCAGATATACGTGGTGCTGGTACTGATGTTATAAAAATAAATGGTGTAAAAGAATTAAAGCATGAAGGTACATATTCAGTAGTACCAGACCAAATAGAAGCTGGAACTTTTATGCTTGCTGCTATAGCAACAAAAGGAGATATTTTAATTAAAAACTGTATTTCAGAACATTTGGATTGTATAACTGCTAAAATATTAGAAATTGGTGGAAATGTAGAAGATTTAGGAGATACAATTAGAGTATGGGCAAATAAAAGACCAAATAAAGCTAATATCAAGACTCTCCCTTATCCTGGTTTTCCAACAGATATGCAACCTCAAATGGGAGTTGTCCTATCAATTGCAGAAGGTACAAGCATTATAAATGAGAGTATTTGGGAATCTAGATTTCAATACACAAATGAATTAAATAACATGGGGGCACATATAACAGCACAAGGAAAAACTGCTGTTATAGAGGGAGTTAAAGAATTATCTGGTGCACCTGTATATGCTAGTGATTTGAGAGCTGGAGCAGCTCTATTAATTGCTGGAATTGTTGCTAAAGGAACAACTGAATTATATAATCTAAGTCATATAGATAGAGGATATGAAAAAATAGAAGAAAAATTTAGGAGTTTAGGAGCTAATATTCAAAGAGTTAATGAATAATATGACGGAGGAACTATGTTTAGATTTTGTAGTTTATACAGTGGGAGTTCTGGGAATTGTTTACTTGTAGAAACTTCTAATACAAAGATACTAGTAGATGCTGGAGAAAGTAGCAAAAAAATAACTAATGCACTATGCTCAATAAATGTTAATCCAAGTGATATTAATGGTATTATTGTTACACATGAACATTCTGACCATGTTAAAGGATTAGGCACTTTTTGTAAAAAATATGATATTCCTGTATTTGCAAATAGCAAAACTTTAGATGCTATGCCTGAGCAGATATATAAAATAGATAGTAAAAATATAAAAAAAATTACTATTGAGGAAAGTTTTGAAATTGGTGATTTAAAAATTCGTCCATTTAAAATTCCTCACGATGCTGCTAATCCTTGTGGTTTTAATATTTATTCTGGTAACAAAAAAATCAGTATCGCAACAGATATTGGTCACATGACTTCAAATATCGCTCATAAACTAGAGGATAGTAGCTTTGTTTTATTAGAAGCAAATTATGACCCCAACATTTTAAAAATGTCTTCATATCCATATTTACTAAAGAAAAGGATTGCTGGTCCTAATGGTCATTTGGCAAATATAGATGCAGGAAAAACTATTTCTTATTTAATAAATAGTGGTCTAAAAAAAGTGATGTTAGGACATTTAAGCAAAGAAAATAATTTTCCTGAGTTAGCATATAGAACCGTAGTTAATGAACTTATAGAAAACAACATAAATTGTGATAATTTAAATATAAATGTGGCTAGTAGAACTTCCCCTAGTCCTATAATTGAAATAGCATAATTAGGAGTAATTATTATGGTACATATAAATATAATTTGTGTAGGGAAAATAAAAGAAACTTACTTAAAAGATGCTATTGCGGAATATTCTAAAAGACTTTCTAAATACTGTAAACTTGATATTATAGAAATACCAGATGAACCAATACCTAATAGCTTGAATGATAAAGTTTCTACTAATATAAAAAATATAGAAGGAAATAAAATTCTTGGCTATATAAATAATAGCTACACAATTTCTTTAGATTTAAAAGGAAAACAATATTCATCCGAAGATTTTTCTAAAAAATTGGAAAATCTAAAATTAAGTAACAGTACTATTTCCTTTATTATTGGTGGATCTTTGGGGTTATCTGAAAAAGTTATCCACAATTCAAATGAATTGATTTGCTTTTCTAAAATGACTTTTCCACATCAATTAATTCGAGTATTTTTGTTAGAACAATTATTTAGAGGTTTTAAAATTTCAAATAATGAAACCTATCACCGTTAATTTAATATATATTACTGTAGAGGAAATTTTTTAAAAGAGCTTTTCAAGGGATGATATTCCTAGAATTTAATAGTTATAAATATTTAGATAGATAAATGATTGAACAACAATTAATTTTGGCTTATTTTATTTTAATATTATTTTTCGGGGGCATATAATATAATACTTATTTAATTTCCTCTACAAGATTAAAAACTTTTTAAATTTTTTTAATGTTATTTTTTAACATCTTTATTAATTTTTTAGATATTATTTTTATTATAATTTTTCTGATTAAAATAAATAGCGAAAAAAATATTATGAATAAAATTAATAATTTCATATAAGATTCCTTAAAAATTTTTGAATTAAATTTATGTCTTTATTGTAATACTCATAATAAAATTTGTCAACAAAAAAGTTACGACAAAATTCGACAAATTATTGTAGAAGCTATCATTCCAGCAACATCTGCAGCTAATGCTGCTAATAAAATTCCTCTAGTTTTTTTTATTCCAACACAACTTGTATATATTGCAATAGTATAAAAAGTTGTTTCTGTTGACCCCATTATTGTAGATGTTATTATTCCTGTTAATGTGTCAACTCCATAGTTTTTCATTATATCAACAGCAATTGCCATTGAAGCACTTCCTGATATCGGTCTTAATAATGCTAATGGCATTATCTGACTTGGTAATTCCAAAAGATTTGTAATAGGTGTAATTAAATTAACAATCATATCTATTATGCCTGAATATCTTAATGCACCAACTGCTAAAAAAATCCCAATTAGTGTTGGAATCATTCTAAAAACTATTTCTATTCCTTCTTTTGCTCCATCTAAAAAGATATCAAACACTTTCACTTTTTCCTTTAAGCCATATCCAATTATTATAATTATTATTACTGGTATTGCAGCACTTGAAATGTAATTTATAATATTAGTCATTTTTCCCCCTATTATTTTACTTTTTTTATTAATATTTTAGTCATTAAAACACCAACACATGCTGCTATTATTGTGGCTATCCACACAGGAATTATAATTTCTGTTGGATTTTGCGAATTTAATGAGGTTCTGATTGCAATAACATTTGTAGGAATTAACTGAATTGATGCTGTATTTATTACAATAAACATCATCATTGAATCTGTTAGAACATCTTTTTTAAAATTTTCTTTTTGCATTGATTTCATTGCTTTTATTCCTAGTGGCGTTGATGCATTTCCCAATCCTAGAATATTTGCAATCATATTCATTGATATTTCTTGTTTTATTTTTTCGTTTTTTCTTAATTCTGGAAATAAAAAATTTATTATTGGTTTTAATATTTTAGTCATTTTTTTAATAAGACTTGTTTTTTTTGCAATTTCCATTATTCCATTCCATAAACAAATAGTTCCTAAAAATGTTATAGATAATTGTATTGCATCAGAAATTGAAGTAAATATTCCTTCATTAATTTGATTAGTTTTTCCTGAAATTAGTGCATATATAAATGATAAAATTATAAAAATTGGCCATAATATATTTAGCATGTTTTTCACCTAATTAATAGTATTCTTAAAATTTGTATTTATTCTTATTGTTTGCTAATTTGTCTATTAAAAATAAATTTAGTTTTACATTACTTTTTATTGCCTTTTATTATAAGTTATGTTATTATATATTTATAACTTTATGTCGAATTTTATTTTTTTAGGGGGAATATTTATATGAAATCTACAGGAATTGTAAGGAGAGTGGATGAACTAGGAAGAGTTGTTATTCCAATTGAGATTAGAAATAAATTTGATATTGCTGAAAAAGATCCAATTGAGATATATGTTGATGGTTCAAACATTATACTAAAGAAACATGAAGATGCTTGTATTTTTTGTGGAAATACTAAAAACTTAGATGAATTTAAAGGAAAACTTGTATGCGATAAATGTCTTGAAGCATTGGTAGAAAAAAAATAATAATTTATATTCCTATATATAAAAAAACTTTTAAGTACTTGATTCTCCTTAAAAGTTTTTTTCTTTTATATAAATAATTTATATATTTCATTTTTAGGAACATTCTTGTTTTTTGAGATTTGTTTAATAATTTCCTTTTTACTCATCCCTTGTTCTTTATAAAATTCATATTGCTCTTCAATATTTTTTCTTGTGATATCATTTTCCTCTATTATTTTATTATTATTCATATCTAATAAAATAATATATTCACCTTTAATTGATTCTTTATTTTTCATTAAATTTATTATTTTACTTATAGTATCTCTTATAAATTCTTCATGTATTTTTGTAAGTTCTTTCGCCAAAACGCAATTAATATCACCTATTTCTTCCATAATATCTAACAAGGTTTTTATTAATTTATGTGGTGCTTCATATAGTATTATTGTTTTATCTTCTTTTTTTATTCTATCTAATACATTTTTTCTGTTTTTTTTATTTAGAGGTAAAAATCCATAAAATGCAAATTCTTTTGTATTTAGTCCTGATGAAATTAATGCATTAATTAAAGCACATGCTCCTGGTATTGGAATTATCTCTATATTGTTTTTTATTGCTTCTTTTACAAGTTCTTCCCCTGGGTCTGAAATTCCTGGCGTTCCTGCATCCGTCACAATTGCAATATTATTTCCTTCTTTTAACTTATTAATTAATATATCTGATTTAACATCTTCATTATGTCTATGATAACTAATTAATGGCTTACTAATTTCATAATAATTAAGAAGTTTTAATGTATGTCTTGTATCTTCTGCTGCAATTATATCTACTTGTTTTAATACATTTATTGCTCTAAATGTTATATCTTCTAAGTTTCCAATTGGTGTTGCTACTAAATATAATTTTCCTGACATATTTTCCTCCTATAATTAAATTTGATATTTAAAGTACTGTTTTTATTTAATATACTTAAAATACTATATATTATTTTTACCGTAAATTTCCTTTATTTCATCTGTATATTCCCCATTTTCATTATATATTATTAATGGTTCTTCTATTTTTAAAAATGGTCTTGCATTTTTTATAGCTTTTATTAAGACTAAAACTGGTTCACTATTAATATTTGAATATACAAATCTCATTTTTTTGGGCTCTAATTTGTATTTTCTCATTAATTCTATGATATCTACTAATCTATCTGGCCTATGCACCATATACATACTTCCCTTATCTTTTAATAAATATTTAGATACATTTATAAAATCTTCTAGTGTGGCTGTTACTTCGTGTCTTGAAATATATTTTGCCTCATTTTCATTTACTTTTCCAGTTTCTAATTTTTTATATGGTGGATTTGTTACAATAAATTCGAAACTTTCTCTTTTTATTTTTTGAATTAATTCATTTTTTTTCATTTTATATTCTAAATTAATTTTTATTTGTTTACTAATATTATTTATATCAGTATTTATAATTTCTATTTTATTTTGTAAATTATTTAACTTTACACTTCTTTTGGCCATATCTGCAACTTCTTTTTGAATTTCTATTCCATAAATTTTAGATAAATTTGTTTTACTTGCAAGTAAAATGCTAATTATCCCTGTTCCTGTTCCCAAATCTAGCCCTGTAGAATTATTCTTTATATCTTTTGCAAAATCTGAAATAAGCACACTATCAATTCCAAAACAAAAGCCTTTTTTATTCTGGATTATTCTCAAATTTTTATATTCTAAATCATCTATTCTTTCATCTTTTTTTAATTCCATAATAAATCGTTGATAATAAAATATCAACTTGCCTCCTATATTTATTATTATATCTTTTTTTTGGCTTTAAATCAAGATATATATGTTTATTGTATTTTAACATATATATTATTTTTGCATATAATATAATAACATATTTTGAAGGGAAGTCATTAAATGGAAAGAAGAAATATTGAAAATAGAAATTGCTCCAAAAACAAAATTAATTTTAAATGTAAAAAAGAAAATGCTTTAAACTCCTTGTTTGAAGTTGAACATTTTCTTTGTAATTTTAAAAAAATATGTAACACAATTTGCTTATATAAAATACTTAAATAAACTTTTATTTTTATATGATTAGCTTAACACATTAATTTTATTGTTCCACATTATTACTCTGAATTACTTTCTCATCCTCCTCTTTTATTACAACAAATGAATCATCAAATTTTATTTTATTATCTTTGAATGCTTTGTTTTCTTCTCCATCTATCAAGATTTTAACTGCATTTACTTCTGTCAATCTTGTCATTGTATTTACAATTGAATAAATTGTTATGCTTTCTTTTTCTTCTCCTCCTTCATGATTTTCAATAAATTCTTTTGACAAGTCCAAATAGAGAGTTTCACCTTTTAATTCGGCTTTATTTATCTTTGTACCTTCAGGAATAGTTTTCTTTAAATTCGTATTTTGTGGACCTTCAATTAAAAGTTCCATTAATTTTTTATATGGTTCCTTTAATAAATCTTTTGCATCAATTAATCTCCCTTCTGATGCTAAGCTTTTTTCTGCATCGTTATAAAAATACAATGATACTATGGTTTGCCTCATCTGCTCTTCTGAAATTTCCTCTTCTGGAATTATCTCATTTAACTGAGATTCGGTGTTTTTACTATAAAAGAAAAAATACCAAACTCCTATACTTAAAATAATAAAAATAATGATTATTAAAACAATGATTTTTTTGTTCATAAACATTCTCCTCTCTTTTTTATTATTTAATTGTTATGTTAGACAAGTATATTTTAGAACTATTTATTATCTTATCTAAATTTTTATAAATTAATCAATTATATATATTGTTATAAAATGTTTTATAATTACAGGTTTTATATGTTTTTTCTTCGTTTTATCCACATTTTGCACATTTTTTCCATTTGACAAATTTCTAATTTCCGTATACAATTAAGAATGTATTATTAGACTTAAACATAATATATAGGGGATTATGAAAGGAAGATATTTAATGAACAAATTATTACATGTGGGCTTAGATGTTGGATCAACAACTGTTAAAATAGTTGTAATGGATGACCAATTAAATACAATTTATAAAGATTATCAAAGACATTTTTCAGATACAAAAAATACAGTTTGTAATGTACTTGAAACTTTAGCTGAAAAATATCCAGATTTTGAATTCACAATAGCATTAACAGGCTCTGGAGCAATGTCTGCATCTAAATTCTTAGACTTGCCTTTTATTCAGGAAGTTGTTTCTTGTAAAAGGGCTGTAGAAAAATATATTCCAAAAACAGATGTTGTTATAGAACTTGGTGGAGAAGATGCAAAAATTATATATTTTGATAAATCAATCGAACAACGTATGAATGGTACATGCGCAGGTGGTACAGGTGCTTTTATTGACCAAATGGCATCTCTTTTAAATACAGACCCAACAGGTCTTAATGAACTTGCAAAAAATTATAAAATGATTTATCCAATAGCTTCTCGCTGTGGAGTTTTTGCCAAAACTGATATACAACCATTATTAAATGAAGGTGCTGCTAAAGAGGATATTGCCGTATCTATTTTTCAGGCAGTTGTTAATCAAACAATATCTGGTTTAGCTTGTGGTAGACCCATTAGAGGAAATGTAGCATTTTTAGGAGGTCCTCTTAATTATTTATCAGAATTAAGAAATAGATTTATAGAAACTCTTCATTTAAAAGACAAAGAAATAATTATACCAGAAGAAGCTCATTTGCTAGTAGCAAAAGGAGCAGCTTTGGATTCAATTGAAGAGGCAAAACCAATTAGTGTTGAAAAATTAAAAAGTAAAATTGAGGTTTTAAGGGTATCACACGATGATACTTCTAATCCTCTCGCTCCTTTATTTTCAATAAATGCTGACTATGAAGAATTTAAAAAGAGACATGATAAAGATACAGTAGAAAAAGCAGATTTAAAAACTTTTGAAGGAGATTGTTATGTTGGTTTAGATGTAGGCTCTACTACAACAAAATTAACATTAATTGATAATGAAGGTAGATTATTATACTCTCTTTATGGAAGCAATGAAGGAAATCCTTTACAAAGTGTTATAAAAATGCTTAAAAAATTATATGCAGAATTACCAGAAAAAGCTATTATTAGATACAGTGGGGTAACAGGTTATGGAGAAAAATTAATACAAACTGCATTAAATGTAGATTTGAATGAGATAGAAACAATTGCACATTATACTGCTGCAAAAAAATTCATGCCAAATGTTACAAGTATCGTTGATATAGGCGGACAGGACATGAAATATATAAAAATGAAAAACGGTGCAATAGATAATATTATGCTTAATGAAGCTTGTTCTTCTGGTTGTGGTTCTTTCATAGAAACTTTTGCTAAAAGCTTAAATCTATCAATTCAGGATTTTGTGAAGGCTGCAGTAGAAGCAAGGAGACCTGTTGATTTAGGTTCAAGATGTACAGTTTTTATGAATTCTAAAATTAAACAAGCTCAAAAAGAAGGATATTCAGTAGGAGACATCTCTGCAGGGCTTTCTTATTCTGTAATTAAAAATGCTATTCAAAAAGTTATGAAAGTAAGAGATGTAAAGAAGTTAGGTGCTCACATAGTTGTGCAAGGTGGAACCTTTTATAATGATGCTGTTCTTCGAGCCTTTGAATTAATAGTAGGAAGAAATGTTGTAAGACCAGATATATCAGGACTTATGGGAGCTTATGGTGTCGCATTACTTGCAAAGGAACAATATGAAGCAAATCTTGATATGGAATATAGAAGTCATTTAACTAGATTAGAAGATTTAGATAAATTAGAAATAGAAACATCTCATATTCGTTGTAATGGTTGTGAAAACCATTGTTTACTTACGATAAATAAATTTAGCAATGGTACAAAACATATTTCTGGAAATCGTTGTGAAAAAGGGGCTGGAATAATTGGAGAAAAAGCTGAGCTTCCTAATTTAGTAAAATATAAATATGAGAGAATTTTCGGTTATACACCATTGGATGAAAAAGATGCTCCAAGAGGAATAATAGGAATTCCTAGAGTACTTAACATGTATGAAGATTATCCTTTCTGGTTTACTTTTTTAACTAATTTGGGATTCAGAGTTGTACTTTCTGAAAAAAGTAACAGAAAAACATATGAAAAAGGTATGGAATCAATGCCATCTGAATCAGTATGTTTCCCTGCAAAGTTATCACACGGACATATTATTGGATTAATTAATCAAGGAGTCAAGACAATTTTTTATCCTTGTATGCCATATTCAAGAAAAGAATATGAAAAAGCTGATAATCACTATAACTGCCCTATCGTAATTTCATATTCAGAAGTATTAAAAAATAATGTGGAAGAATTAAAAGAAAAAAATATAAAATTCTTAAATCCATTTTTACCTTTTGACACTAAAAACTTGGCAAAAACAATATTAGAATTGCCTGAATTTGCAGAATATAATTTCACTAAAAAGGAATTATTACATGCTGCACAAAAAGCTGAAGAAGAATATCAAAAATGCAAAGCAGATATTCGTGCTAAAGGAAAAGAAACTGTTGAATACATAGAAAAAAATAATTTAAAAGGAATTGTCTTAGCTGGTCGTCCATATCATGTAGACCCAGAAGTAAATCATGGTATAGACACGTTGATTACAAGCTTAGGCTTGTGTGTACTTACAGAAGATAGCATTTCTAACCAAACAGAAGTAAAAAGACCAATAAGAGTTGTCGATCAATGGGTGTTTCATGCAAGGCTCTATGCTGCAGCAGATTTTGTTGGAAAACACGACAATCTAGAATTAGTACAATTAAATTCATTTGGTTGCGGTGTAGATGCAGTTACAACAGATCAAGTAGAAGAAATATTAACAAGTTATGGAAAAATGTACACATTAATAAAAATTGATGAAATAAATAATTTAGGCGCTGTAAGAATTCGTATTCGTTCATTACTTGCAAGTATGAACAAGAGATTAGCTAACAAAGAAGAACTAAAAGGTAGTGGCGATTATGAGGTAAATAAAAAGATATTTACAAAGGAAATGAAAGATGATTATACAATCTTAATTCCTCAAATGGCTCCAATTCACTTTGAACTACTTGAAGCAGCTGTAAGACAATCAGGATATAAAGTTGAGCTGTTAAGAAAGTGTACTGAGCACACAGTAGAAACAGGATTAAAATATGTTAATAATGATGCTTGTTATCCATCTATTCTAGTTACAGGACAAATGATTGAAGCACTACAATCAGGAAAATATGATTTAAACAAAACAGCATTGATCATGTCTCAGACTGGTGGCGGATGTAGAGCTACAAACTATATAGGATTTATTAGAAAAGCTCTAAAAGATGCAGGATTTGAAAATATTCCGGTAATATCATTTAATGTTGTTGGAATGGAAAAAATGCCAGGGTTTAAAATAACTTTACCTTTAATTGAAAGATTACTAAAAATGGTAGTATATGCAGACCTTTTACAAAAAATGCTTACAAAAAATAGAGCTTATGAAATAAACAAAGGTGAGACTCAAAAATTATTTGATGAATGGCTTGAAAAATGCAAAAAATTATTAGAAAAATCTACAATGAAACAATTCAAACAAAGTATTTATGATATGGTAAATGACTTTGAAAAAATTGAATTAGACACATCTGTAGAAAAACCAAAAGTAGGAATTGTAGGTGAAGTACTAATAAAATATCACCCATTTGGAAATAATTTTATTGCTAATAAATTAGAAGAAGAAGGCGCCGAAGTTGTACTTCCTGATTTTATGGGATTTATTAAATTTATTGCGACACATAAAATTACGTTTAATCAACTAATTAAAACGGACAAAATGAAAGCAAAATTATTTAAAACCGCAATTAAATTAATTGATATTTTAGAAAAAGATTCTAGAATAGCATTAGCTAATTCAAAAAAAGGATATTTGCAACCTTGTGATATTTGGGAATTAGAAGATAAAGTAAAAAATATTTTGTCAATAGGAAATCAAACAGGTGAAGGTTGGTTCTTGACCGCAGAAATGATTGAATATATAGAAAATGGAATACCAAATATAGCCTGTGTTCAGCCATTTGCTTGCTTACCAAACCATGTTGTTGGAAAAGGTGTAATAAAAACAATTAGAAATGAATTTCCTGAGGCAAATATATCTGCAATAGATTATGATCCTGGTGCTAGTGAGGCAAATCAAACAAATAGAATTAAATTATTAATGACAGTTGCAAAAGACAATTTAAAGAAAAAACAATCAGAAAAAAATGCTATAGGAAAAGAAAATTTAAAAAATAATTTAATTAAGAAGGAAATTAAAAAATAATTTAACTAATATAAAAAATCAAAGATTTAAAATCTTTGATTTTTTATATTATATATTTTAAATATTTGTTTTATTTCATTAAATAGTATTTTATATTATTTATTATATTAATTATTTTTATATTATTTGTTTTAAGTTTTAATTAATCTATATAAATTCTTTTTATTTGATTTTATTAATTAATATTTTTAATCAATAATTTTAATTTCAAAAAATATCTTGTAATTTTTTGTAATTTTTATGTCCTATTTGATTTTCATTTTTAATATTTTTTATTTTTATACTTTAATATTTTTTTATTTATTTTTATTTTAAATATTTTACTTTTTGCATTATAATCTTTTAAGATATATAATTTTTTTAATTGCGGTATTGCTACACGAATGTTCCTATTTCAAATTTTATCTTTTAGAAAAAAACAAATTATTTTTTCTTTAAAATCAAGTCAAAATTCGCTGCCCTCCATTTTTATGTCATTTTGCCAATTTTATTCTTATCGATATTTTCTTGCCTTAAAATAGTTTATTCTCTTTTTCTATTATTAATTAATAAGCTGATTTTCTTTTTGTTTTATGTTGATCTGTAACGAATTTTATATAATATTTTATTAATTCTCGTGATCTCTTGTATCCGAATAATTACATAATTCAAAACACAAAATATATAATATATAATTTTAATTTTTTAAATCTTTTTAGGTCTACATATGATTATTTGTTATCATTCATATTATACGGCTATTTTGGACAATTATTTCTATATTATTATTTTATTAGTCTTTTTGTCAATTTTATATTAGTATTTCATATTTCAAATCATTATATTTAGCAACAACTTTTTTTCCTTTATTTTATTTTATATAAGATTTTTTTCTTAGTACAATATTTTATTCTTTACCTAAAGGATTGCTTTCTTTAAAATTATAATTTAAAGAAATTTTAAAATAGTTTTTACTTTTTTTGATTCTTTTTATTTATTTTTTTAATAAACTCATAATAAATTTTTTATTTTTAAATTTATATTTTATAAAAATAAATTATAAATTTTATTAATATTATTCTTTTAAATTTATTATTAAGTTTTATTTTATGTTTTTTTATTATTAATTATTTATTTTTGTTTTTTGATTTATTATCATTTTATTTTTATATTTATTTTTTTATAATTTGTTTTATTTGTTTATTAAATTTAAAATAAATAACTATTTATATTTTTTATTAAATTAATTTTTATAAACGCTACTTTTATTTAATAATTATTTTTAATAAAAGCTATTAAAACTTATTACTTCTCTTTTTTCTCTTGACATACTTCTTCATATGAAAATTATTTATACTTTCAAAATGACAAAACTTTAATTGTTATTTCTTTCTTATAAAAAGCTCTTTAGAATTTGTCAAAAAGAATAGTGCCTTCTATTTTATAATTAATTTGAAAAAATTTCTAATACTTTTGCTTTATAATAAATAATTAAACGTTAACTTAAAAAGCATTAAACATTAATAATTATTTATAAAATTTTCTGTTCTTTCAAACTTTTATGCTATCGGACTAGTGAATTTTTAAAAAAATTATAAAATCTATTATCACTTGTTTTCTCGTAAACATAAAGTTAAGTTTAAATTTGTATTGCTGCTCTTTTTGTTTACTTTGTTATTATCTTCTTGTTTCTAAAACTTTTTAAAAAGTTTATTTTTGGCTAAAAGACGAACTTTCTCAGATTTTATTTACTAATATATTCTCTTAAGCAATAATATATCAAAATGACAAACACTTTTTTACATTTCGTTTTTTATATTTTTTATTCCTTCTTACTTTTCTATTCTATAATTATTTATTTAATTTATATTTTCAATTTAATTGTTTCCTTTTAATGATTTATTTTAATTTTTTTGTTTTAATTATTTATTTAATGTAAATAAATAATTAATTCTTTATTTTTTCATTTTTTATTTAATATTTTTAAAATTAATTTGTATAAACTTTTTTATATGATATTTTTATTCAATTAATGTTTTTTAATTTTAAAAAATTTTTTTAATTATTTTTATATATTTTTTTCTATTTTTTTATTTTTAATTATAACTCCCTAATTATAAAAATGACTGTACTTATATACTACCTACAAAATACAGTTATTTAAATTTTATATTATTATTCATATTCTTTTTTTCATCTTTCAATATCGGTTCTATAATATTAGTTGGGGGAGATAAACTCCAACTATTGACATTCAACCAAAATAAAAAAGATATAAAGAAACAATTTCTTTATACCATTTTGGCGGAAGCTGAGGGATTTGAACCCTCGCGGCCCTTACGAACCCTAACAGTTTAGCAAACTGTCCCCTTCAACCACTTGGGTAAGCCTCCATATAATTATAGAAGTTAGATTTGCTTTTCTTCTAACTTCTATTTAATTAATTTGGCGGAGAGGGTGGGATTCGAACCCACGGTAGGCTACAAACCTACGCCAATTTTCAAGACTGGTGCCATAAACCAACTCGACCACCTCTCCATATTGCTGCTACCATTTGCGGTAACAGTATATATATTAACACATTTGTCCTTTATTTGTCAATAGTAATTTATAGGAAATTTCAACTTTGTTCACCTATTATTCACAATTAATTAATATTAATTAGTTCTAATATTATTAATAGCTTTATTTATTGCTTCTTTTTCTTCATTTGATAATATATACTTTGATTCTCCTTTTTCCACTGGCTTAGCGTAAATATTCGAAGAATCTCTAGCATATATTCCATTTAATACAATTCCATTGTTATAATCATCTAATATTGCTAATGCAAAACTCAAATCACTCCCTGTATCCTTAAATGCATTATATCTGACTAATCCCATTTTTTGATTACATATTTTTATATTATCTTCTATACCTTTACAATATGATATTATTTCTTCATTTTTTGCCTCTACAATACCTACTCTTTTTATATAATCTTGCAGTATTTCATCAATATTATTGCCATTTCCTAATTTTTTCATAAATGTAGAATAATTCTTTCTTAATTTATTCAATTTAGCAATACTTGATATATATAGTATAAATAATATAATTATAAGTCCTAATAACATCAAAAGGAATATTTCTGTATTTAAGAAATCCATTATCTTGTCCATTTTATACACTCCTTTACGAATTTTTTATAATATTTCAATATATATTATCATTTTTTATTTTATAAGTCCTAATATTCTTTCTAAATCATCATACGAAGAATATTGTATAATTATCTTTCCTGATTTCTTTTTAGCATCTAATTTTACTTTTGTTCCAAAAAAACCTTGAAAAGAATCTTCTATATCCTTATATATAGCTTCAAATCTTGGATCTGCTGCCATTGCATTTTTCTTGTTTTTTACTTTTCTTTCTATATCTCTAACAGATTCTCCTTTTTCTATTATAGATAATGCAGCTTTATATTGTTTTTCTGGGTCTTCTATCATTACTAAGTTCCTACAATGACCTTCAGTTAATTTTCCATCTTGAGCTAACTCTAAAACTTTAGGTGTTAAATTTAAAATTCTTACAGAATTTGCTATATTACTCCTACTTAGTCCTATTGAATCAGCTAATTCTTTTTGGGTCATTCCATAATCATCAATTAATTCTTTTAGGCCCAAGGCTTTATCTACAGGATTTAAGTCAACTCTTTGTAAATTCTCTATTAATGCAATTTCCTTATTAGTTCTTGTTGTTAGTTCATCTTTTACTATACATGGCATTTCAGAAAGCCCTGCCTTTTTTGCCGCTCTCCAACGTCTTTCTCCTGCAACAATTTCATAATAATCATCTTTTTTATTAACAATAATTGGTTGAAGAACACCATATGTTTTTATAGATGTAGCCAATTCGTCTAGAGCTTCTTCATCAAAAACCTTTCTAGGTTGATCTCTATTTGGTTCAATTTCTATAACCTTTATTTTATGAATTTTCTCTGTAGCACTATCATCTACAATATCATTTGATAATAATTGGTCTGAAAATAAAGCATCTAATCCTTTTCCTAATCCTGTTTTTTTCATTTTTATTCTTCCTCCTAAAATTATAATATATTTCTTTCAAATCTTATGTCTTATACCTTTTAATAATAGTTAATTTGTTTATGCCCATTTATATTCTTGCTCGCAGCGGTATTTATGTCAACTTATATTGCATGTTTTCCTTTTGTCTCAGTTTCATTATTCTTTATAAATTCTTTAACAAACTTCTCATAACTTTTTGCTCCTTTTGACCTTGGGTCATATATACTTATTGGCATACCATAACTTGGGGCCTCACTTAATTTAACATTTCTTGGTATTACGTTTTTATATACTTTATCATTAAAATATTTCTTTACTTCCTTAACCACTTGGTTTGATAAATTTGTTCTTATGTCATACATTGTTAAAAGTGCACCTTCTACTTCTATATTCTTGTTTAAATGTTTCTTTACAAGGCTTATAGTGTTTAACAATTGTCCTAATCCTTCTAATGCATAATACTCACATTGTACTGGAATTAATACACTGTCTGATGCCGTAAAAGCATTTAGTGTAATTAATCCTAAAGATGGTGGACAATCAATTATTATAAAGTCATATTCATCCTTAATCAAATCCAATTTTTCTTTTAATCTATGTTCTCTAGACATTACTGAAACAAGTTCAACTTCAGCTCCTGCAAGGTTTATATTAGATGGACAAATATCTAGATTTTTTATTTTTGTCTTTATGACAACATTCTCTACTGGTGTATCATTTATTAATATATCATAAATAGATAGTTCAATATCTTCTCTATCTACTCCTACTCCACTTGATGCATTGCCTTGTGGATCAGCATCTATCATAAGTACTTTTTTCCCTTTTTTAGCTAAAATTGTGCTTAAATTAACTGATGTTGTAGTCTTTCCAACTCCACCCTTTTGGTTGGCAATAGATATAATCTTTCCCATTCTCATCATTCCTTCTCTAGTAAAAAATTAACATATTAATAATATAAAATTATTAATAAGATGTCAATAAAATATGAAAAAGTTTTCTGTTTTTTTAAACAAAATATGATTTTTAGAATATATATTTATCAGCTACTTATAGATAAATTTTGTAAAAAAATAAGACATTAATTTCTAAAAAATTAATGTCTACTTACACTAGCTTAAGTTAATCTAAAGTGGATATTTTGTAGGTACTCCAGCTTTTCTAGGAAATTTATTAGGAGTATTTTTTACTTTCTTTATAATTAATATATTTCTTTCAATATTCTCATTTACTAATTCTATTTTCTTTACTTCTATAATTTTCCCTCCTAGGATTTCTATTGCTTTTTTTGCATCTTCTATTTCATTTTTTACGTTTGGCCCTTTCATACAAATGCATAACCCATTTAAACGCACAAATGGAAGCATGTACTCTACTAAAACCCTTGTATTAGCTACAGCTCTAGAAATCACCACATCCATATTTTCTCTATATTTCTTGTTTTTTGCTAAATCTTCTACTCTTGAATGAATTAATTCCAAGTTCTTTAATTCTAATTTTTCTTTTACTTCTTCTAAAAACTTTATTCTTTTATTTAAAGAATC
Source organism: uncultured Clostridia bacterium (assembly GCA_944390515.1). Taxonomy (GTDB): domain Bacteria; phylum Bacillota; class Clostridia; order TANB77; family CAG-508; genus CALXVA01. The sequence goes on along the minus strand of CALXQG010000001.1, from coordinate 26,846 downwards.
TACAAGCACAAATTCTTTTTCTTCATTTACTATTTTTAGTGGAATTCCTGGAAAACCTGCCCCTGTACCTATATCCAATATAGTTTTACTATCTTTTATTAGTTCACTTGTAGTAAGGCTATCTATATAATGTTTTAATATTATATCATTTTCTTCTGTTATTGCTGTTAAATTTATTTTATTATTCCACTCTAATAATAACTGTGTATATTCATAAAACTTATTTGCTTCCGTTTCATTTATATCAATATTTATTTTTTTAGAATTTTCTATTATTTTTTCTACAAAGATTTCTTTTTCCATAAATAATTTATTCCTCTCCTAAGACGTAAATTCAATTAAAAATGATTAAATTCTCAGTCTTATTTTCCTTTAAATTAATTATTCTTCGATTGTTCTAAATATATTAAAAGAACTGATATATCTGCAGGAGAAACACCTGATATTCTGCTTGCTTGACCTACTGAATTAGGTTTAATTTTATTAAGTTTCTGCCTTGCTTCTAACCTTAATCCTTTCAAATTAGAATAATCTATATTTTCTGGCAATAATTTAGTCTCTAATTTTTTAAATTTTTCTACCTGTTCCTCCTGCAACTTGATATATCCTTCGTATTTTACCTGTATCTCTACTTCTTTAGTAACTTCTTTTGGTAAATCTGGTCTTTCTATATCGATTTCCTTTAATTTCTCATATGAAAGTTCGCTTCGTTTCATTAAATCACCTAATTTTACTCCATTAGAAATTGCAGAAGTATTATTTTTCAATAGAAATTCATTAACTTCCTTATTTGGCTTAATAATAACCTTGCTAATTCTATTTATTTCTTCCTCTATTTTTTTCTTTTTCTCTAAAAATTTATTATATCTTTCATCTGGTATAAGCCCAACTTCATGCCCTATTTCTGTTAGTCTTAAATCTGCATTATCTTGTCGTAAAAGTAGCCTGTATTCAGCTCTTGAGGTCATCATTCTATAAGGTTCATTAGTTCCTTTTGTAACAATATCATCAATTAATACACCTATATATGCTTGTGACCTATCTAAAATAATAGGTTTTTTACCTTGAACCTTCCTTGCAACATTTATTCCAGCCATTAATCCCTGTACTGCAGCTTCTTCATATCCAGAAGTTCCATTTATTTGGCCAGCAAAAAACATTCCATCTATTTCTTTATGTTCTAAAGAAAGTTTTAATTCTGAAGGATCTATACAATCATATTCTATAGCATATGCAGGTCTAGTAAATTCAGCATTTTCAAGGCCTGGAATAGTCCTATACATTGCAATTTGAACGTCTTCTGGAAGTGATGAACTCATTCCTTGAATATACATTTCATCAGTGTTTCTGCCGACTGGCTCTACGAATAGTTGATGTCTCTCCTTATCTGCAAATCTTACAACCTTATCTTCAATAGAAGGACAATATCTAGGTCCTGTACCTTCAATCATACCGGCATATAAAGGAGACCTATGTAAATTTGCTCTAATTATATCATGTGTTCTTTGATTTGTATATGTTAAATAACAAGGCATTTGTTCAACATTTGAATCTATATTATCCTCAAAAGAAAACGCCTCTGGCTCTTTATCTCCTTCTTGAATCTCCATCTTAGAAAAATCTATACTTTTTTTATTAATTCTCGCTGGAGTCCCTGTTTTAAATCTTATTAGATTTATGCCTATTTTTTTGAGCATCTCTGAAAGCTTATTTGCTGGAAACACACCATCTGGTCCACTTTCAAATGATGTTTCTCCAATAAATATTTTTCCTTTCAAATATGTTCCTGTAGCTAAAATAACATTATCTACATAATATACTGCTCCTATATTTGTTTTTACAAATTTAACTTTTCCTTTTTCAACTCCAATATCTATTATCTCTGCTTGCTTTAGATATAAGTTTTCCTGTTTTTCCAATGTATGCTTCATCTCTTCCTGATATTTCTTTCTATCTGCCTGTGCTCTTAATGAATGAACAGCTGGTCCTTTAGAAGTATTTAGCATTCTTAACTGAGTATAAGTTTTGTCTATATTTTTGCCCATTTCTCCACCAAGACAATCTAATTCTCTTACTAGATGTCCCTTCGAACTACCTCCTATATGTGGATTACATGGCATATTAGCAACTGCCTCTAAGCTTATTGAAAAAACTAATGTCTTTAATCCCATCCTAGCTGCTGCTAGACCTGCTTCACATCCAGCATGTCCTGCTCCTATTACTGCAACGTCATATTTTCCTGCGTTATATTCCATTTCTTTCCTCCATATTAATTTATTTTTTGTTTTAGTTTTCCACATTTTATTAACATATGTGTTCATTTTTTCATTTATTAAAAATATGAAACTTGTTATATAAAAAACCAAACATGCTTTTAATTTAATTTTTCATATTTTCCTAATATTTTAGGCATATCTTTCCCTTGTCTTATTGGCAATCATCGATTTTGTCGAATTTTGTCGACAAATTGTCAAAGTGTTAGTATAACTGATAAGTAAATGTATTGTATTTTTAAGTTTACTCGTAATATAGTTCCATTTTTGTCAATTTGATATTTTTACTTACCTAAACAAAACTTTGAAAATATTTTATTAATTATATCTTCAGACACATTATTTCCTGTAATTTCACCTAAATTTTCTAATGTTTCCTTAATATATACAGCTAATATATCTACTGACATATTTTCTTTAATGCATTTTTGTAAATCTTCTATATTTTGTATAGCTTTGTGTATTTGATTTTTGTGTCTTATATTTGTTATTATAATTCCATTATTTATGTCAACTTCATTGTCTTTAAACATATTAGATATCGTTTTATATAAAACATCTATTCCATTTTTTGTCTTCATAGATGCCTTTATAACGGTTTTATTTATTGAAGACATATAATTTGTTGTCTCTTCGTTTTCTTGGCTTAAATCGCATTTATTTAGCAATACTATACTTTTTCTGTTTTTTATCAAATTAAGTATTTCCATATCTTCTTTATCAAGTTTCTTAGATATATCGAAAACCGCAATTATTAAATCTGAATCTTTTATTAAATTAATTGCTTTTTGAACTCCTATTTTCTCTACACTGTTTTCCGTATTTCTTATACCTGCAGTGTCAATAATTTTTAATGGTATTCCATCAATATTAATAAATTCCTCTATTGTATCTCTTGTTGTTCCCTCTATGTCACTAACTATTGCCCTATCTTCATCTAATAAAGTATTAAGTAAAGAAGATTTTCCGGCATTTGGTTTTCCTATTATAACTGTTTTTACTCCTTCTTTAAGTAATTTACCATTTTCAAAGCTATTTTCCAAATTTAATAATTTATTTTTTATTTTGTTAGAAATTTCAAATGCTTTTTGATTTGTAGTTTCCTCAATGTCATATTCTGGATAATCAATTGATGCTTCTATATCTGCCATTAAATCTAATAAATCATTACATATATCATTAATTTCCGTTGATAATCTACCTTGTAATTGTTCAAAAGATGCAGATGCTTCTTTATCTGATTTAGAATTAATAATATCAATAACAGATTCTGCCTGCGACAAATCAATTCTACCATTCAAAAAAGCTCTTTTTGTAAATTCTCCTGGTTCTGCCAAATCAGCTCCATTTAATAAACATTGTTCTAATATTTTTCTTTCTATTACAGTTCCTCCATGAGAATTTATTTCGCACATATTCTCTGTTGTATAACTTTTAGGACTTCTAAAAAAAGAAACTATTACCTCATCAATTTTTTTATTGGTCTTTGAATCAATTATATACCCATATTTCATAGTATATCCTGGTACTTTTTCAATATCAGTATCTTTATTTATAGGAACAAAAATTTTTTTCAATATATTAAAACAATTATCTCCACTCATTCTTATAATTCCTATTCCTCCTGCTCCCGTAGCAGTAGCTATTGCTGCTATTGTACTCATCACAATTCTCCTTTCTTATTAATTAACACAAAAAAGTCAAAGTAAAACAATAGTTAATTATAATAAATTCCCTAAAATCTTCACTTTGACTTCCGATTTTTTATATTAAATTATTTTTTAGATACTACTACTTTTCTATGAGGTTCATCACCTACACTATATGTAGTAATTTTACTATTTCCTTGTAATCTATTATGTATTATTTTTCTTTCATATGCCATCATAGGCTCTAAAGTAATTGATTTTCCTGTTCTTAAAACAGTTTTTGAAATTTTATCTGCAAGTTCTTCAAGAGATTTTTCCCTTTTTTGTTTATAATTACTTACATTTAAAATTACTTTTACTTTATATTTAGAATTCTTATTTGCTATAGAATTTAATATAACTTGGAAAGAATTAAGAACCTCTCCCCTATATCCTATTAGAATCTTTGAATTTTCTCCATTAATATTAACAACTACAAAGTTTTTATCTAAATCTATAGATGTTTCGTAATTTAACCCATCCATATTATTTATAAATTCACTTAAGAAATTATCTAATTTTAATCTAATTTTCTCTAATTCTTTTTCGTCAACATTAAAATCTATATTTTTTGTTGTACTTTTTATAATAGGTTTATTTTCCTTTTTATCTTCTTTTAATGTCAATTCCACTTTTACAACTCTAGGTGCTAATATACTAAAAAAACTTCTTTTTTCATGTTCTTCTAATATTTTTATATCTACCATGTCTTTTGAAACATTTAGTTCTTTAAGTCCATTAGAAATTGCTTCAGCAGTAGTTTTTCCTTCTGAAATTATTGACTTAGGCATTTTCTTTTTCCTCCTTATGCTTCATCACTCTATCTATTATCAATCTTTCTATCACCATTAGTACATTACTTATAAACCAATATAAAGCAAGTCCTAAAGGTGCTATAAATGCTATAAAAACAGACATTATTGGCAACATATACATCATATTTTTATTCATAGCTTCCATTGCTTCTAACTGATCAGGTTCTTCTTTTGACTCTGTACCATCAGTTATTACTTTTACTTCGTCTTTTTTATTTGTTTTAAAATTATTTGTAAGTTTTATAGAAGCTATTGAAGAAATAACATATAATACAGGTATTATATAAACTGTCCAATCATTCAAATTACTGCTTGGAACTTTGCTTAAATCTAATCCCAAGAAATCCATATTTAATTTAACTCTTTCATCCTGCATTCCATATCTGTTTATTATTTCTATTTCTGAATATGTTGATTGATTTCCTTCTTGTTGTAATTGAGTTTTATAATCATTTATAACATTAACATCTATTTTTTTCATATATGTTAATGGTTGGCTTACAAGCCAAAATACTGAAAGAATTATAACTAATTGAATAATTGAACTAAAACATCCCCCAAAAGGGCTCATTTTTTCTCTTCTATATAATTCAATCGTTTCCTGATTTAGCTTCTCAGGATTATTTTTATACTTTCTTTGTATTTCTTTCATTTCTTCTTGAAGTTTTGCAGATTTTTTTAATGCTTTCTGCTGTTTTATTGTAATTGGTATTAATATAATTCTTAAAATAATAGAAAATATAATAATAGCAATACCATAATTATTAAATACAGTATATAATGCATTTAATAAATATCCAAATAAACTTGAAATTGCTCCCATGTTTCCTCCATATTATTTTAATGGGTCATATCCACCTTTTGAAAATGGATTGCACCTACAAATTCTCTTTATTCCTAACCAAGTTCCTTTAATTGATCCATATTTTTCTATTGCCTGTCTCATATATTCTGAACATGTAGGATAATATTTGCATTCTACGCCAACGCTTTTAAAGATTGGTGAAATATATTTTTTATATATTTTTAATAAAAAAAGTAATATTTTTTTCATATTTAATCATTTTCCAATAAATTAGCCTTTTTTAATAATTTATGCATGTCTTCTTTTATTTTAAAATAATTCGCATCTTTAGGTTCTATCTTTTTGTTCCATAAAAAAACTATGTTGTAACCTTGTTTCAAATCATCCTTCAAAAGTCTATAATTTTCTCTAATAAGTCTTTTTATTCTATTTCTTAATACTGCACCGCATTGTTTTGTGCTTACGGCTATGCCAATTACGTTTGTTTTATTATTGTTTTTTATTGTATATAATAATATTTGTTTACCAACATAAAATTTGCCTTTTGATAAAACATTTTTAAATTCATAATTTTTTTTCAATGTTTTTATTTTTCTCAACTTTAATCACATTCCTCGTTTATTTTTATACTTCTATGTTTAAATATTATTATAACTATAATTAAGTAATTAAGACTTTTCAAAAAAGGTCATCATATAAATGACCTTTCATCACTAAGCACTTAGTTTTTTTCTTCCTTTTGCACGTCTAGCTTTTAATACATTTCTTCCAGATTTTGTACTCATTCTTTTCATAAAACCATGCTCTTTTTGTTCTTGTCTTTTTTTTGGTTGATATGTTCTTTTCATTTTGCACCTCCTGTATATATTTAAACCGTCTCCGGATTTTTACATTTTAAATAATAAGCCTTATTATTATATCCTAAAATTTACCTCAAGTCAATACAAAATAAAGTTTTTTTAAATAAATATTTTTTTGTATTGACTTTTTTTTCTCTTTTTTGATATTATATACAAATATTGTGGATAACTATGTGTATATGTGCATAACTTATACATTTTTATATATTATAACACTTTGGAAGGATTGAATATAATGCAAAAAGAAGAGTTAAAAGAATTACTAACAAAAGCAAAAGAACTTTTAAAAGAAGAAATGACGATTATAGCATATGAAACATGGATTAGAGATTTAGACATAGAAAGTGCAGATAACAATAATGTTGTATTAGTTGCTAGTAATGCTTTTCAAAAAGAATCTATACTATCTAGATATCACGACTTGTTAAAAAACACTTTTAATTATATTACTAATAGAAATTGTGAATTACAAGTAATACTAAAAGATGATGTTACAGCAGAAGAATTAGAAGTTGCAAAGCAATTATCCACACCAACAACTAGTTATCCATCAACACTTAATCCAAAGTATACTTTTGATAGTTTTGTAGTTGGGAACAATAATAGATTTGCTCATGCTGCAGCATTATCAGTAGCAGAAGCTCCTGCCACTGCATATAATCCACTTTTTATTTATGGAGGAGTTGGATTAGGGAAAACTCATTTAATGCAAGCTATTGCAAATGAAATATTAGTAAATAATAGAAATGCAAAAATTTTATATGTTACTTCAGAAACATTTACAAACCAATTAATAAATGCTATTAAAGATGGTAAAAATGAAATGTTTAGAAATAAATACAGAAATATTGATGTTTTATTAATAGATGACATACAATTTATTGCAGGAAAAGAAACATGTCAAGAAGAATTTTTCCACACATTTAACACTTTACATGAAAATGGAAAACAGATTATTATTTCTAGTGATAAACCACCAAAAGATATAAAATTATTAGAAGATAGATTAAAATCTAGATTTGAATGGGGATTAATTGCAGATATTTCAAATCCAGATTATGAAACACGTTTAGCAATACTTAGAAAAAAGGCTCAATTAGATAATATTATAATTGACGATGAAATTCTAAGTGATATAGCAACAAAAATAGATTCTAACATAAGAGAGCTCGAAGGAGTTTTAAATAAACTAATTGCAAATTCATCATTAACTGGAAATCAAATAACAATAGAAATGGCAGAAAAAGCAATTAATGATGTTGTAACAAAAAAAGATAAAGTCCTTTCTTTAGAACTAATACAAGAAACTGTTTCAAAATATTTTAATGTAACAGTTGAAGAGTTAAAAGGAGTGAAAAGATCAAATGATGTAACATTTCCAAGGCAAATTGCAATGTACTTATGTAGAAATGTTGCTCAACTCCCATTAACAAAAATAGGAGCTGGCTTTGGCAAAAGAGATCATACAACTGTTATACACGCTTGCTCAAAAATAGAAAAAGAATTACAAAATAATGTTAGCACAAAAAGAATTGTGGAAAGTGTGAAAAACATATTATTAAATGACAAATAATTGTGGTTAAAAGATTTTATTTACTTTTTCAAAAAATACGTTTGTTAAAAGATTGTTTGTAAAAAAATTCTCAATCTTTACTTACGGAATAGCAAGAAAGGATATCCACATACTATTGTGAAAAATGTGTTAATAAACTGTTGATATCTAAGTTATTCACATTGAAAAATTGTTTGTGTAGATAAATTTTAAAATTTTCCACTAAGTTATTAACATTTAAAAATATAGGGACATATGGTTTCCACATAGTTTTCCACACTATCCACACAACCTACTACTACTACTACTAAAAATATTTATATTATTTATAAAGGAGATAATGCAAAATGAAAATTATTTGTGAAAAGGATAATATCCTTAAAGCCCTTAATTCCGTAACAAAAGCGGTAGCTACAAAGACAACAATGCCAATACTAGAAGGAATTCTAATTCAAACAAATGACAATGAAGTTAAATTTACAACATATGATTTAGAAATAGGTATAGAATATATAATAAATTGCGAAGTAAAAGAACAAGGAGCAACAGTTATTAATGCAATAATGTTTAGTGAAATTATAAGAAGACTACCTGATTCTGAAATAAAAATTACTTTAGATGATAAAAACTTATTAGTAATTGAATGCGAAGGTTCTTTATATAAACTTGCAACTATGAATCCAGAAGAATTTCCAGAATTACCACAAATAAGTATTGAAAATTCTATAGAAATGGAACAGAATGCTTTAAAAGAAATGATAAGGAAAACAATTTTTGCAGTAAGTACAGAAGAAAATAGACCGATTTTTACAGGTTGTTTGTTTGAAATAAAAAATAACAAACTAAATGTAGTAGCAGTTGATGGATTTAGATTGGCATGGAAAAGCAAATTTCTACAAAACAAAATTAATGATTTTACAGCAGTAATTCCAGGAAGAACTTTAAATGAAATAAATAAAATTATTTTAGATTCATATGACATAATAAAAATAGGTGTTGCAAAAAATCAAGCTCTTTTTGAAATGGAAAACTGTAAAATAGTAACTAGATTATTAGATGGAGAATTTTTAAACTATTCTAGTGTAATTCCTGAAAATTGGGAAACAAGAATAAGAGTAGATAAAAGCCAAATTCAAAATTGTTTTGAAAGAATTAGCTTGATTTCTTCATCAAGTATAGAAAAGGAAAAAAAATATCCTGTTAAAGTTAATGTAGATATAGGAAAAGTTACAATTTCTTGTACAAATCAAACAGGAGATGCAAAAGAAGAAATGTATGTAACAACAGAAGGAAAAAATTTAGAAGCAGGATTTAACCCAAAATATTTCTTAGATGCATTAAGAGCAATTGACGATCAAGAAGTATTTATAGATTTTGGGACAAGTATATCTCCATGTATTATAAGACCAGTAGAAGAAGGTGGAGATTATATTTATATGGTACTTCCAATTCGTATGAAAGAATAATTTAAAAAATGTGTATAAAAGCAAACAAGTTATCCACAATTCTGTGGATAACTTGGGGAATAATTAAGCAAGACATGAAAAAAGGGATTAGACAATGTATATAAAGAATATTAAAATAACTAATTTTAGAAATTATGAACAATTAGATTTTGATTTAAATAAAGATATAAACATTATATATGGAAATAACGCACAAGGAAAAACTAATATATTAGAAGCCATATTTTTATGCAGTTTTGGAAAATCTTTCAGAACTTCTAAAGAAAAAGAAATGATTAAGTTTAATGAAGAGAAAGCTTTAGTTGAAATTATTTATCAAAAAAAAGATAGAGATGGAAAAATAAAAATAGAATTAGGAAATAAAAAACAAATTTTATTAAATGGAGTAAAATTAAAAAAGTTAAGTGAACTTTTAGGAAATATAAACATTGTTATATTTACACCTGATGATATTAATATATTAAAAGAAGGACCTGCTAATAGAAGACGTTTTTTAGATATGATGATAGGACAGTTAAGACCTAATTATGTGTATAACTTAAATATGTATTTAAAAACTATTGAACAAAGAAATAATTATTTAAGACAAATAAGAGAAGAAAATAAAAAAGAAGATTTATTGGAAATTTGGGACGAAAAATTAGCAGAGTATAGTGAAAAAATTTTTATTTATAGAAATGAATTTATAAATAAAATATCAAAAAAAATAAACGAAATTCATGATAATATAACAAATAAAAAAGAAATTATAAAAATTGAATATATATCAAATTGTGAAAATAAAGAAAATTATTTAAAATTACTTAAAGAAAGAAGAAAATTAGATATAATTAAAGGATTTACGACTAAAGGGATACATAGGGATGATTTTATAATATATATAAATAATAAAGATGTTAGTTCTTTTGGGTCTCAGGGACAAAATAGAACCGCAGTATTATCTTTAAAATTGTCAGAACTTCAAGTAGTATATGATGAAATAGGAGAATATCCAATTTTATTATTAGACGACTTTATGTCAGAATTAGATGAAGAAAGAAGAAAAAATTTCTTAAATAATATAAAAAACAATCAAGTAATATTAACAGGAACAGATAAAATTAATTTAGAAAATGTTAATTACAGTATTTTTAATGTAAAAGAAGGAAATTTGTTTAAGATTTAATGTGAAAGGATATATAGATTATGTATGTTCATATAGGTAAGGACATTGTAATAAATTCTAATAATATTATTACTATTTTAGATATTGAATCTTTAGAAAAAAAGAAAAATTTAGAAGAAGTATTACAAAATTTAAAAATTAGTGATAAAATAATAGATGTATCAGAAGGAAATAAAAAATCACTAATTATTATAAAGAAAGATGAAGAAAATATTGGATATATAACGAATATATCTTCAATTACATTAACTAAAAGAACAGAAAAATATTAAGGAAGATAAAAAAAGAGCAATTTTAGGAGGAAGAAAAATGGAAAAATTTGAGCATGAGTATGGGGCAGAGCAAATACAAGTTTTAGAGGGATTAGAAGCTGTTAGAAAAAGACCTGGTATGTACATTGGTAGTGTTTCTATAAGAGGATTACACCATTTAGTATATGAAATTGTAGATAACTGTGTTGATGAAGCTTTAGCAGGATATTGTACAGAAATTGATGTAAAAATAGAGCCAGGAAATATTATATCAGTACAAGATAACGGTAGAGGAATACCTATTGATATTCATCCAAAAACAAAAATATCAGCAGCAGAAACAGTATATACCAAACTACATGCTGGTGGAAAATTTGGTGGAGACAGTGGATATAAGGTTTCTGGAGGACTTCATGGTGTTGGTGCATCTGTTGTTAATGCTTTATCTAACTGGACAGAAGTAACAATTGCAAGAGATGGTGGGCTATATCAAATGAAGTTCGAGAAAGGAAAAACTATTCAAGCATTAATTAAAATTGGAGAATCAAAAAAAACAGGTACTAAAGTTAGATTTTTAGCAGATGATACAATATTTGAAACATTAGAATATGATTACTCGACACTTGAAGAAAGATTTAGAGAAATAGCCTTCCTTACAAAAGGCTTAAAAATAAATATTGAAGATTTAAGAGAAGAACCTAGCAAAAAAGCAGAGTTCCACTTTGAAGGAGGCTTACGCTCATTTGTTGAATACTTAAACAAAAATAAAGAAAAAATACATAAAGATCCAATTTATATAGAAAAAGATGGGGAAGTTCCTATTGAAATTGCTATTCAATATACTACTTCTTATTCAGAAAATATATTAACATTTGTAAATAATATCAATACTATTGAAGGTGGAACTCATTTAGAAGGATTTAAAAGGGCTTTGACAAAATCATTTAATGATTATGCAAAATCTCATAACATTTTAAAAGAAAAAGATGGAAATTTACAAGGAGAGGACATAAGAGAGGGAATAACAGCTGTAATTTCTGTAAAAGTAAAAGAACCACAATTTGAGGGACAGACTAAAACAAAATTGGGAAATAGTAATGTAACAGGAATTGTAAGTAGTGCAGTAAATGAAGCTTTATCTAATTTCTTAGAAGAAAACCCATCAACTTCAAAGGCAATTTTGGAAAAATGTATCAGTGCATCACGTGCAAGAGAAGCTGCAAGAAAAGCAAGAGAATTAGTTAGAAGAAAAAGTGCTTTAGAAACATCAACATTGCCAGGAAAATTAGCAGACTGTAGCAGCAAAAATGCATCAGAATGCGAAGTATATATTGTTGAGGGAGACTCAGCTGGAGGTAGTGCAAAACAAGGAAGAGATAGAAGATTCCAAGCTATACTTCCATTATGGGGAAAAATGCTAAATGTTGAAAAATCAAGAGCAGATAAAATATATAATAATGATAAATTACAACCAGTAATATTAGCAGTAGGAGCTGGTATAGGTGCAGATTTTGACATTTCTAAAATAAGATATGGTAAAGTAATAATAATGGCTGATGCCGATGTTGATGGTGCACATATTAGAACATTATTATTAACATTTTTCTTTAGATATATGAGACCTCTAATAGAAAATGGAAATGTATATTTGGCTCAGCCACCTTTGTACAAATTATCTAAAAAAGGTAAAAAAGATATTTATTGTTATACAGATGAAGAAATGGCAAAACATTTAAATGAAATGGGAAGAGATGGAGTAAATATACAAAGATATAAAGGTCTTGGAGAAATGAATCCAGAACAATTATGGGAAACAACAATGAATCCAGAACATAGAATATTAATTAAAGTAAAACTAGAAGATGCTATTAAGGCAGATGAAACATTTACAATTCTAATGGGAGATGATATCAACCCAAGGAGAAAATTTATTGAAGAAAATGCAAAATATGTAAAGAATTTAGATATATAATTTAATTTATTAATATTAAATAAAGTAAGTATATAAAATAAAATTTAATTTAAATTTAACATTATTAATTATTAAAAATAGCATAAAGAAATATATACTTAGAAACTATAAAATTTTTTCAATCACATTCGTGCTCTATGAAAATATCTAAGTATATATTTTTTATGATTATAAAACATTTAAAAAATTATGTAGTAGTAAATGAGTAAATGTCGAATTTTGTCGTAATATTTTTCTTGCATATATTTAATTAATATGTTATAAATAATATATTAATATATATTTTTTTCAAAATAAATTAATTCATTTTATAAAGCCACTTTTTTATTGCATAGGAAATTTCATTAGAAATTTCCGGAGCAACAAGGTTAAGTTTCCTAGGACCGTGCATATTCGCGAAGCGAAATGCACATGTGGCGAAGCCACTTTTCTTATTTCTGAAATAAATTCAAAAAACAAATTAAAAAATAATATAATGAAGGGAGGAGATAATATAAAAGAAAAAAATATCAAACCTACTCAAGAATGGATTGGAATAAATAACATTTTAGAAAATGGAATAATTAAAATAAACAATAATAAATATTTAAAAATTATTAGAGTAAAACCAATTAATTTTAATTTAAAATCTGAATTAGAAAAAGAAGCAATTTTAAATTCATATAAAACTTTTTTGAAAACATGTAATTTTAATTTTCAAATATTAATCCAAAGTAATAAAGAAGATTTATCTACTCATTTATCCCAAATAAATAATAATATTAATAAAGAAGATAAAAAAATCCAAGAAATCTCAAATAAATATATAAAATATATTAAAGAATTAAATAATAAAAGAAAATCATCATCAAAAAATTATTACATAATTATTGAATATGAAAATAATAATAAAGATATTTTAGATAAAGAGATATATGCTATTGAAGACTTAAATAACAATTTTTTTAAAATAAAAGATTGCCTTGCAAGATGCGGTAATACAGTATTAGATATTTCAGAAAAAGAAAAAATAAAAAATATTTTATTTTCATTTTTAAATACAAGAATTTATTTTAATAATAATTAAATAATAAAATGAATTAATTAAAATTAATATATTAAAATTATATAATAAAAAGGAATGATATATTGAAAAAAATAAAAAATAAAATAAAAGAAAAAAGCAATAAAAATAATAATAAAAAATTAGAATTTATGGATGGAGTTTTTACAGACAATGATTTTTTGTCTCCATCATATATAAATTTATCAAATCCTAAATATATAGAAATAGATAATAATTATTATTCTTCACTTTTAATAATTAATTATTTTAGAGAGCAAACTGAATTAATTTTAAAATCTATTATTGATACTAATATAGACATTAATATTTCGATTTTTTATGAAAAACAGGAAACATACAAAACAATAAGAGATTTAACCTATCATATAGGAAATGTTGGAGTTGATATTAAATCAAATAATCAAAATAGGCAAGATATTGAAATTGCAACTTTTACATATAATGATGCAAAATATATAAGAAAAGAAATGCAAATTAATAATGAAGAACTATATTTTTTATATATTTACATTAACACATATTCAAATGACATAAAAGAATTAGAATATACATTAAATAAAATAGAAGGAATAATACAAAGCAAAGGTATGCAAACAAGAAGAGCATATTTTAGGCAAGAACAAGCATATAGAGCATGTTTACCATTAATGGAAAATAATAAATTATTAAAAGAAGTGTCAAAAAGAAATGTATTAACAAGCGGATTAATCGCAACATATCCTTTTATTTCTTCTGCGATTTTTGATGAAAAAGGAATATTTGTAGGTACAAATATCTACAATAATTCGTTGGTTTTTATTGATAGGTACAATACAAATAAATATAAGAATGCAAATATGTGTGTGTTTGGAACTTCAGGTGCAGGAAAATCTTTTTATACAAAATTATTAATATTAAGATACAGACTTTTAGGAATAGAACAATATATTATTGACCCAGAAAGAGAATATAATAATTTATGTAAAGAATTAAATGGAACTTTATTAAAGATAGGCCCTGGTTCAGATACATATATAAATGTATTTGACATTAGAAAAGAAAGCATAGAAGATGATGAACAAGGATATTTAGCAAATAAAATAAGCAAACTAATTGGTTTTTTTAATTTAATATTTGGAAATATAAATGAAGAAGAAAAAGCAATATTAGAAGAAAAATTAATTGAATTATATAAAACTAAAGGAATTACTTTTGATGATAAATCTTTATTTAAAAATGAGGAAAATAAAGTAAGAATAACACCAGTCTTTAAGGAAAGTAAGGACATGCCCATATTAGAAGATTTTTATAATATTCTTGGACAAGATGAAAAAACAAAAGTCTTTAAAGTTAAATTAATTCCTTTTATAAAAGGTTCACTAAAATTTTTTAACAATTATACAAATGTAGAGTTAAATAACAAATTAATTGTAGCAGATGTATATGAATTGGGAGAAGAAAACCTAAAATATGGAATGTATTTATTTACTATGCTATTTTGGGATAAAATAAAAAAAGATAGAGAAATAAAAAAAGCTATTTATTTAGATGAGATATGGAGATTAATTGGAGTTACTTCGAATAAAGATGTTGCAAGTTTTATTTATAAAATATTTAAAACAATTAGAAAATATGGAGGTAGTGGAATAGCTATAACCCAAGATATATCAGACATTTTTAGCCTAGAAGACGGAACATATGGTAAAAGTATATTAAATAATTCTAGTATAAAAACATTTTTTTCTTTAGAAGAAGAAAATATAAAAATTTTAGAACAATACACTAATTTATCAGAAAAAGAGAAAGTAGAAATAAAATCATTAAAAAGAGGAGAATGTTTAATGTTTGTTGGTGACGAACACATTTTAACTAAGATTGATTCAGCGGAATATGAAAGAGAAATAATTGAAAATAAAAAGGGAAAATAAAAAATTAAATAAAAAAGAACAAAAAAGAAAGGAGAAAAATTATACAAAATAAAATTAAAAACATAATTACAGCTCTAGGAAATGAAGAAATTAACAATAAGTTAAAGAATAATGAAAATATAAATGTTGTATGTAGTGATATTCAATATAAAGAAGGAATATTAGAATTTATTGAGCAATTTGATGATATAGACATAATAATTATTAGTGAATTAATACAAGGCAATATAGAACTAGAAGAATTAATTGAAAAAATAAAAAAGATTAATTCAGAAATTAAGATTATTATATTTTTAGAAAAAATTAATAAAACAATGGAAGAAAGTTTATTGAAAAAAGGTGCTTATAAAATATTTTATAATAATAAAATAGAAATTAAAGATTTAATAAATTTAATTAATTATAATAATAAATGTAATGAAGATTATTTAAAAGAAGAAATAAATAATTTGAAAAAGATAATATTAGAAAAAGAAAGTAAAAATAATTTAATAAACAAAATAAAAAATAAAAAATTATTTATTAATAAAAATAGAATAATAAATAAAATAAAAAAATACAAATTAATTAATTTAGTAGAAAATAAAAATAGCAGTCCTAATAAGAACAAAATAATTTCTATAATTGGCCCTGGAGGAACTGGTAAAAGTATTATAACTGTTAATTTATCAAAAATTAATAGTCTCTTTAATAACAAAATTTTAATCATTGATTTAGATTCATTAAATAATTCTATTCATACTATTTTTGGTGTCTCAATTTATCCAAATAAAAATAATAAGAAAAATAATATATTAAATATAATAAGTGAAGAAATTAACTTCAATAATTATATTATTAAAATTAACAAAAAAATAGATTTATTAAATATATACTCGTTTTTAGAAAGTAATAATAATTTAAAAACAAATTTAATGTTAGAACAAATTAATTTATTAGTTAATAAATTAAAAAATAAATACGATTTTATAATTATTGATAATACTTCAAAAAATTATGAGTTAATTAAAAATTCAATAAATATTAGTAATATTACAATATTTATTTCAGGGACAAATTTGTTGGAAATAAATAAATCAATAAAATTACTAGATATTTTAATAAATGAAAATAATATAAACAAAAATAAATTTAGCATTGTTTTTAATAAAAAAGATATTAATTCAATTGAATATAAAATATTAAAAAATATCTTTAATGATTTTAATATTTTGGGAGAATTAAATTATAGAAATAGTTATAATAAATTAATTAATAAAAACAATAAAAGTAATTTCATTAATAAAAAAATTAGAAAAGAATATTTAATTATAAATAATAAATTAAAATTATTATAAAAAATTAAAAGAAAGGAGAAGATAATAATTTAATATATAAAAATAATAAATTATTATTTATTGAAGAATTATGGAATTAGAAAAAAATATTAACTTACAAAATAATAATGAAATAGTTACTGAAAAAGAACAAAATAGCTTTTTAGAGTCTACATTGGGGAAAATAGTAAATTCCGTCTTAGATGTGGGCTTGCGAATGATACTTCCAGATTTTGTTGAAGACAGTGTTGTTGAAGTGAAAGATGCTTTAGTGCAGGGAGGACTTAAAGAAGGAATTAATACAGCAATAGAGGGAGCAATAAACTTAGGAAAAAGTGTTATGGGAATTTTTACAGGTAAATTTGAAGATATATCTCAAGCAAGAGATGCAATAAAGAGCGGAGGAATTATAGATGGCGTATCAGAAGTTTTAGATAAAGTAATAGAGAAAACTACTTCTTCTGGAATATTGGATAATAATATTGCAAACTTAATAAGTAACGGAAAGGATGCTATTATGGATAGTGTTAGTAATAATATAGAAAATGAATTTATGAAACAAATAAATAGCAGTGAGAAATTAGCAAAATATGAGGATAATTGGAAAGAATATTTCAATAACAAGAACTTTGAGGGGATGCAAAGAGAATATGAAAAGATAAAAGAAAAACTAAAAGAACTATTACCTATAGAAAACACCATAAAAGAGGCCAGAACTATAGAAAACTTGCATAATTTAATAAAAAATAATGGACAAAATTTTAATCTAACAGAAGAACAATTAGAATTAGCCAAAATGCTATCATAAAACGGAAAAAAATAGCTCCTTTTGCTTGCAAATTTTCACATTTTTATATATAATACAGAGGTAGATTAAATTACGCAATTAGAAAGGACGGAAAAATTAAAATGGAAGAAAATGAAGGAAAAATTATTGAAAGAAATATTGAAACAGAGATGAAAACATCTTATATTGATTATGCAATGAGCGTTATAGTTTCTCGTGCTCTTCCAGATGTAAGAGATGGTTTAAAACCAGTACATAGAAGAATTTTATATGCTATGTATGAAGATGGAATAACTTCTGACAAACCTTATAGAAAAAGTGCTAATACTGTAGGTTCTGTTTTAGGAAGATACCACCCACACGGAGATGCATCAGTTTATGATGCAATGGTTAGAATGGCACAAGATTTCTCATTAAGATATCCATTAATAGATGGACATGGTAATTTCGGTTCAGTTGATGGTGATTCTCCTGCCGCAATGAGGTATACAGAGGCAAGAATGTCAAAAATAGCCGAGACAATGTTAACAGATATAGAAAAAAACACTGTTGATTTTATGCCAAACTATGATGATAGACTGCAAGAACCAACCGTATTACCAGCAAAAATTCCTACACTTTTAATAAATGGTTCATCAGGAATTGCTGTAGGTATGGCAACAAATATTCCACCACATAATTTAACAGAAGTTATAAATGGAATAATTAAGATAATTGATTCAGACAATGTTACAGATGAAGAGTTAATGGCAATAATAAAAGGACCAGATTTTCCAACTGAAGGACTAATATTAGGTAAAGAAGGAATAAGACAAGCATATACAACAGGTAGAGGCAAAATAACAATGAGAGCAGAAGCAGAAATAGAAGAAATGAGTGGAAATAAACAAAGAATCATTGTTAGATCTTTACCATATCAAGTAAATAAAGCTAAATTAATTGAAAATATAGCAAATTTAGTAAAAGAAAAAAGAATAGAGGGAATTTCAGAAGTAAGAGATGAATCTGACAGAGAAGAAAAAGTAAGAGTTGTTATAGAATTAAAAAGAGATGCCAATGCTCAAGTTATCTTAAACCAATTATTCAAATATACTCAAATGCAAGATACTTTTGGAGTAATAATGCTAGCATTAGTTGATGGACAACCAAAAATACTTACATTAAGACAATGCTTGGAATATTATATAGATCATAGAAAGACTATAATTCTTCGTAGAACTCAATTTGATTTGGATAAAGCACTTGCTAGAGCTCATATATTAGAGGGATTAAAAATTGCTTTAGATAACATAGATGAAGTAATTGAAATAATTAGAAATTCTTATGATGATGCAAAAGAAAGATTAATGGAAAGATTTGGACTTTCTGATATACAAGCACAAGCTATACTTGATATGAGATTAAAAACTCTATCAGGATTACAAAGAGAAAAAATAGAAGAAGAATATAATGAATTAATGAAATTAATAGAACATTTAAGAGCAATTTTGGCTAGTGATAGACTTGTATATGACATAATAAAAGAAGAATTATTAGAGATTAAAGATAAATATGGTGATGAGAGAAAAACAAAAATTGTAGCAGCAGAAGGAGAATTTGACGTAGAAGATTTAATTAAAGAAGAACAATGTGTTGTTGCTCTAACTCATTTTGGATACATAAAAAGAATGCCAATAGATACATATAAGAGTCAAAAAAGAGGAGGAAAGGGAATAACAGGAATTGCTACAAGAGAAGAAGATTTTGTTAAACAAATATTTACCGCATCAACACACGACACAATATTATTCTTTAGTAATAAAGGAAAAGTATATAGATTGAGAGGATATGAAATTCCAGAAGCAGGTAGAACAGCTAAAGGAACAGCAATTGTAAACTTATTAATGCTAGATGGAGGAGAAAAAATATCTGCAGTCATTCCTATTTCTAACTTCGCGGATGGAAAATATTTATTAATGGCTACGAAAAATGGAATTATAAAGAAAACAGCACTTAATGAATATATGTCTGTAAGAAAGACTGGATTAATTGGAATTACTTTAAAAGAAGATGACGAATTAATAGATGTTAGACTTACAGATGGAGAAGACAATGTAGTATTAGTTACTCATAAAGGAATGTGCATTACATTTGACGAAAAAGATGTAAGACCTATGGGAAGAGTGTCTCAAGGAGTTATAGGTATTAGATTAGATAGTGGAGATTCTGTAATAGGAATGGAATCTATAATTCAAGGAAGCAAAGCAACTCTTTTAGCGATAACAGAGAATGGATTTGGTAAAAGAACAGAATTGGATGAATATAGAGTACAAACTAGAGGAGGAAAAGGAGTAACAACATATAAAGTTACACCTAAAACGGGAAATCTAGTAGGAATAAGAATTGCTACAGACGATGAAGATGTTATGCTTATAACAGATACAGGAACAATTATTAGACTAAAAGTTGCAGATATTAGTGTTCTTGGACGTTCAACTCAAGGAGTTACCCTTATGAGAACAAACGAAGGAAAAGTTGTTAGCATAGAAACAATACCAATGGAAGAAAAAGAACAAGAGTAATAAAAAAGAAAGAATGAAAAATAAATGAAGTACAAATAAAATGTACTTCATCTATTTTTTTTAAAACGAATGTCATCACCAAAAAAGTAACAAATATCATAATTTCCAACTAAACGAGAAACAATTCTTTCATCATAATTTGAATATAAATTTTTTAAACTTAAATTAGTAGAAATAATTGTTTTAGTTATTTTATTTTGATTTAAAAGTCGAGTATTTATAATATTAAAAAGTTCGGTAAACTTCAAATTATTAATACATTCTGTTCCTAAATCATCAATAATTAATAAATCAACATTTAAAATACTATCTATAATATTAGAAGATTTAATTTTGCCAAATCTATAATCTATTATAGTGTCTAACATTACAGGAGCAGTTTGATATAATACATTTTTACCTTTTTTTAGGATTTCATTTGCAATACAACTAGATAAAAAAGTTTTTCCAAGACCAGTATTTCCAGTAAATAATAAATTATTTTGGTCTTTATTATCAAAATTATCAATAAATTTTAAACATATTTTTTTTATTATATTTATATTTTCGCGGGGCGAAAGTTTACTATGGTATTTTTCTTCATCCTTCTCGTCAGAATAAAACAAATCTGTAAAATTATCAAAATTTTGTGTGTTTAGATTTGATATATTAGCTTTATTGTATAATTCATCATACATCTTTTGTCTTAAGCAAGTACACATAGAAGATGAATAATCATTATTTGTAATATAACCTGTATCTTTACATAACTCACACTCATATTTTGGTCTGAAATAATCCTTTGGTATATTAAGAGAAGTTAGTAATTTTTCTTTTTCCTTCTTTAAATTTTTAATATCTTCATTTAATTTATCCAATAATTTTTTATCATTATTATCTATTAAAGATTTTGTTGTAGAAATTGCAAGACTAGTTAATTTGTCATCAAATTCTTGTAGTTTAGGATATTTACTGTATAAATCTTGTTTCCTTTTTGTGGCTTCATATTCAGCATTAATTTTCTTTTTATTATATTCTGCTAAAATATCTTTTAAAATGATATCTGACATTAATCATTTCTCCTTGTATCATCAAAATTATTATATTTTCATATTTGCATATAAATTATCTAGATTATCATACGTTCTTTGGTCATATTTATCATATCCTGTATCTTTTTCTAATTTCTTTATGTTTTTCTTTTTTTCTTTTACTTGATTTAAGAAATTTTGAATAGCTTCAGCAGTTTTAAATCCTCTTGTATGCCAATCTGTTAAAAGAGTATCTATATAAACAAAATTTGGATTTGATTTTGCAGCTGTTTTCTTTAAAGCTATTTCAATAATATCCATACCATATCCATAATCAATATGCCATTTTTCTATATAACCATATTCATATTGAGTTAAGGCACGAGCTAAACCTAGCTTTTTAGTAATTGTCTTTGCTATTATTTTTAATTTTTCTTGTTTTTCATAATATATATCTAAATCATTAAATGTCTTTATGTTATTTTTATTCCAAGCTTCTGCAACAGTTTGAACATAATTTTTATGTAATGCTGATTTATCAAAGCAATATCCAAACAATGCAATCATAACTTCTTCATCAAAA
The DNA here is from genome assembly GCA_944390515.1 of uncultured Clostridia bacterium. Classification (GTDB taxonomy): domain Bacteria; phylum Bacillota; class Clostridia; order TANB77; family CAG-508; genus CALXVA01. The sequence continues at coordinate 4,769 of CALXQG010000001.1, read as the reverse complement.
TTATACTTTTTAAACCATAGTTCAATTTCTGGATACCAAGTAGTAGGCATAAGTCCAGAAAAATATTTATTATTAATATGTTCAATAGCTTCAGCACGTTTTTGATTAGCAGCAGATTTTTGTATTTGCTCTGCAGATAAGGCTGTTTTTGGCTTATATAATTTATGCAATTCTATTTCTTGGATACTATTTATAATAAAGCCAGTATTTTTCTTAGTTATTAGCCCCTGTTCTTCCCAGTACTTTACGGCATCTTGTATTGTTTTTAAAGGTAGAACTAGTTTTTTAGATAAATCATTTACTTTAATTTCTTTATCATATTTTGACAAAAAAACCATGTATAAATATACTTTTATAAAGTCTCCACTTGCCTCTGATAAATATTCCGAGAAAAAAATATCTGGTAATATAGTATTTGAAAAAAGTGATGATAAATCTGCACATTCTAGTCTCATTATAAAATCTCCCTCCATAAAAGTATAAATAGGATTATATCATTTTATAATTAAATTTACAATCTAAAAATAACAAAAAAACAATAGAAAATTGTAGAAAAAGAAAGATAAATGAGGAAATATATCTAAAAACAGAAAATTTAAAAAATACTTTTAAATCTAATTTTTATTATTATCTTTTTTATACAAATAAACTTTAGGAGAATGTAAATAAGAGTATAAATAAATAATAATATAAATAAATCTTTCATGATTAAAGCCGATGATGCTAATAAGAGAAAAAGGCAAAAAGAAAACTATAAAAACGCCAATTCTAATAGTAAGATTTGGAATTAAAAAATATGTTATTGAAAAAATAATAAATCCCCAAATGATATTTAAAATTATTGTTGTATAATCAATAAAACCCAAAAGTTTGCTTTTAAAATTATAATTTTGTGGAAATATAAATTTCATATAAATCTTATTCCTTTCTCATAAAATCTAATTACTCTTAAATTTTAATAAATTAATATTAGCAGAAATATCTGTGGAAATTCCTCCTACAAAATGTTGGACATAAATATTTCCTTTTATTAAAGCGTAAATAGATCCAATGCATAATAATTTGGATACAATTTCTCCGTTATCAAGATTAAGTGCAAAAGCTATTAATAAAACAAGAGAAATATATATTTCTAAAAATAATAATGATATAAATATTTTTAGCCATGCCTTAAAAAAGTAAGAAGTAGAATTATTTATTAATGTAAGAAAAGCGAATGGAGTTAAAAAGATTAGAACTTGAATCATGATATACCTCAAAGAGTAAGATAATAGTAAATTAATAAAACTAATTGACGTCAGACTTTTTATTAAACCATCAAAAGAGAAAACATTAAATGAAGTTGTGTCTACTGAGACTACTGAATTTAGGCTAGAAATTAAGTTAGAAAAAGATATTTCCTCTCCAAGGACTGATTGACCAACATCTCTTATTGCAGCAGCAATTACAGACGGAAAATATATAAGAGTTTCACATATAAAATGTGAACAATTAATAAAAATACCAAATATAAGTAATTTAAAAACAAATTGATAAGGCCTTTCTATTTGAATTCCTGTAAAATATGAATATAATAATTTAAAACAATAATATAAACAAACAGCCAAAAGTAAAGAATTAGCAATTATAATTAATCCATTTCCAGAATTATGATTAAAAATATCATTTATAAAACTATTATTAAATGAATGAACATTAATAAATGCAAGATTATCAAGAGTATCATAAACACTATTATCAATAGATGAAAACAAAGTATTTAATAAATTATTAATTGTATCAATAATTACTTGAGAAACATTAGAAATATTTGTTGCACTTTCTTCCAAAATATACCTCCTATAATAAATACTATTCAATTAAAGAACGAATAGCAGATAATATCAAATTAATTGCTAAAATAAAACCATAGGAAAAAAGAGATCCTCTAATTAATTTCTTTGATATTCTAATTCTTTCTTCATCACCAAAACTAAATTTTTTCATAAAAACACCAACACCAACAGCAACTGCAGCAGCAGGTGTGGCAAGTGTTAACAACCAACCTTCAATATCCTCAAAAGCTGTATTTAAAGTTTTTACTAATTCAGGAGTGTTATCAAACAAAGCTGCTGAACTTTTAGTTATAAAAAAAGTAAAAAATATAATAATAAATAAGAAAAAAGTATATAAAATAATAAATTTATTTTTTGTTCTATTCATAATAAATCCTCCTAATAAATATTAATTTTTAAAATATGGTTTTAATTTAACTATCTGTGGTGTTAAAATTTTATTACCATCAGAAAGAAAACAAAGTGAACAAAAATTTTCTAAGTCTTGAGTAAAAAATTTTGTGTCATACACAAAGTCATAACTTAATTGTGTACTAATACTTTCAGAGATACTAGAGCCAGAAGAATTGAGAGTATTTGTAATATAACTATAATTAGTTTCTCTAGCATTTTCAGAAATACTTTTAAAGGTTTTTTCTTTATCTTCTTTTCCAATTTGCTTTTGAGCGCTTTCAATTGTAAAAATATCGTCAGTTCTAAACCAGAATTTATTAACTAAATTCTGTATAATTACATCAACAGCATATTTGTTGTTAAGTGTATTTAAAATTGAAGTATAGCTTTGAGTTGCGACAATATTAATACATTTTGCTTCTCTACTCTGTGCATAAAATTCACTATCTGTAGAGGTACAGTATTCATGGTATTCATCTGATATAAAAGCAACATTTCTATTAGAATATTTAAAATTATTTGCTAATCTAGACATTACTTCTGTTTGAAAATCTAACTTTAAATAAGTAGCTATTATTTTGGATAAATTTTTGTATTCAGAAATATTCATATTAAGTACAACGATTTTTCCATTGTTTACTAAATCCTCAAACCCAAGAAAATTTAATTCTTCCTGAGGTGGATTAAATGTCTTATATACTTGATAATCAGACACAAATATATTTGTTATTCTTGTTATTTCTGATTTTAAAATAGACAATGTACGCAAATCTAAAGAGAAAAATTCTTTTTGAAAAAAATTTAGTGAGGTAAGCAAATTATAGATATCTTCATTTGATAAAAGATTATTGATAAATTTATTCCTTAGAATTTCAATTTTTTCTAAATAATAATTATCTAAAGAAATTAATTTATGTATTTCTTCAAAAGTAACGTAATTATTATTATATAATCTGCATAACTTAATACATTCAGTTAATATTTGTTCTACTTTATCCAGCCAGTATGATTCAGAATTGTTAGGCGAGAAAAGTAACAAAATAGTTTTTAATCTACTAGCTAATATAGAAGGCTTTAAATTAGGTTTGTGTAACGGATTATATTTATATTTCCCATCAAGACTTATAACAACTAAATCCTCATTTCTATCACAATCATTAGCAAATTCTACTACTTTTTTATAATAATTTCCTTTAACATCTAAAACTAAAATTCCCATTTTATTTTTATTATCACTGCAAGAATATTCTATTAATTGTTTAGTAAATGGATACATTGCACTACTAGTTTTTCCAGTACCGATAGTTCCAGTTATTAAAATATTTTGAAACAAACTCTTCTCATTCAAAAAAACATTCTTTTTATCTTCAAGATAATTTCCAACAAAAATATTAAGTCCTCTTTTTGAGTTATTTTGATTTTCATTAAAAATAGAGTATTTATTTTTAGAATATTTAAATATTTTAAAAGATAAATTAATAATAATTTTTTTAAAAATGAGAAATATTTTTTTTAGATTTTTGAAAATGAAAGAACAAATAAAATATAAAAAATTGGATATAATAAATGAAGAAAAAATATAAGTAATAATAAAAGTTATTTTTATATAATTCCACAAATCAGCATTTTTTACACATATATCAAAAGGATTAATGCCATATGTGATAATTATTGAATTTGAATTATAAATTTCAAAAAATAAAGTATAACCAAGATAACAATAAATAAAAGAAAAAATAACAATAAGGAAAAATCGTTTAATAAAAACACCTCCACAGAATATAATCATTTGCCATGAAAATTTGATTTAAGATTTAACTTGGAACCTTGTAGATTATGAAAAACTTTGTTACTAAAAAACAAATAAACTGAATAAAGAGTAATAAATAAATGAATTATAAAAAATATAAAGAATAAATCAACTAAATTGAAAACCAACACCACCTTTCCAATTTCTACCAATATACTACAAATTTTTCAATTTGTCTATACTTTTTAAAAAAAATATGATAAAATATTTAAAATTATTAAGAATCAATAATAAAAAGGTGAATAACTAGATATAAATTATATATTATACATCTTGAATTAAAAGTTAATTAAAAACAATAGGAGGTTTTGATAATGAAATTTGATAAAAATACAAGAATTGGAGAATTACTAGAAAAGGCTCCAGAGAAAGCAGAAATTTTAATGGAAGCAGGAATGCATTGCCTTGGATGTCCAGCTTCTCAAGCAGAAACTTTAGAAGAAGCTTGCGAAGTACATGGAATAGATGTAGAGGAGCTTTTAAATAAAATCAATGAGAACTAATAAAATGCATTAGAGAAAAGTATAATCGTGAAAGAAACTGTAAAAATTATGACTTTTTGAAAAAAATCGTAAATTTTCACAGAAAATTCACAAATTGTATTGACAAAAACAAAAAAATAGTTTAAAATAATACTTGCGTTTACAAAATAAGCGCAAGTCGAAATCTGGGTCATTAGCTCAGGTGGTAGAGCACTTGACTTTTAATCAAGTTGTCCGCGGTTCGAGTCC